>JAIOIE010000019.1 GCA_019912665.1 Deltaproteobacteria bacterium | reverse complement strand
CCGGCCCCGGAGTATAGATAAAAGAGCCGTCGGGGTTGAGAGTAAGGCTTCCGTTTGCCGGTCCGGTTACGAGCTGGGCTGTCAAATCCCCCTCGCCAGAGTCATTTCCGAGCACACCCGGGGCCGCCACCTGCAAAGGCGCATCCTCCAATGTGGAATAGGTGTCGTCTACCGCCTCGGGCCTGTCCTGCACAGTTATCATAACGATCGCGTTATTGCTCTCAACATCGTCGGAGAAGACCTTGTAGGTGAACGAATCAATTCCTGAATAGCCCGCTCCCGGAGTATAGATAAAAGAGCCGTCGGGGTTGAGGGCAAGGCTTCCGTTTGCCGGTCCGGTTACGAGCTGGGCCGTTAAATCTCCCTCGCCAGAGTCATTTCCGAGGACTCCGGGAGCAGCCACCTGCAAAGGCGCATCCTCCAATGTGGAATAGGTGTCGTCTACCGCCTCGGGCCTGTCCTGCACAGTTATCATAACGGTTGTGGAATTACTTTCCGCATCGCCGTCGTATGCGCTATACGCAAGGCTATCGGTGCCCACAAAGCCAGTGGCAGGGGTATAGGTGACAGTCTGGTCGGGGTTGATGACCGCTGTCCCGTTCTGCGGCCCGGCAAGGGAAGCCACCGTCAAGGCGTCGCCATCGATATCCGCATCATTTGCGAGCACATTTATGACTACGGGCGTTTCCCTGAACGTGGAAGCCGAGTCGTCCGCCGCTGTAGGCGCGTCGTTCACGGGGTTTACGGTAAAGACTACTGCCGCGTTATTGCTCTCGGAAAGCCCTGTGACCACCCTGTATGAAAACGAGTCCTGGCCGTTATAGTCGGCCAGGGGCTCGTATCTGAAGGAGCCGTCCGGGTCAAGTGCCACAGTGCCGTTTACCGGTCCTGAGACGAGCTCGGCGCTTGGGCTGCCACCCTCCAGCAAATCGTTTCCGAGGACGCCTGGCGCTTCGATGATGAGAATGCCATCCTCGTCTATCGAATACGCGTCGTCATTGGCAAAAAGAGCCTCGCCCCCCGAAACCGTCACGGTCACGGTAGCCGCGTTGCTCTCGGATCTGCCGTCATGGGCCGTGTAGGTGAAGCTGTCCGTTCCGGTAAAGCCGGTGGCAGGCGTGTAAGTCACGGTCTGGTCGGGGGTTAAGGTGGCCGTGCCGCTCCCGGGGGCCGAAAGGCCGCTTATGGTAAGCGCGTCCCCTTCGGGATCCGTGTCGTTGGCGAGGACGTCGATGGTCACCGGAATGCCTTCAGAAGTGGCGGCCGCGTCATCGAAGGCCGACGGAGGATAATTCTCCTCGGCGACCGTGGACTCGAACTCGAACGCCCCGCGGTCCCAGAAACCGTCCGCGCCGCGGACAATGCCGACCATGTCCATATCATAGAGATCCGGGTGGACAATGCCAGGTTCCGTTCCGGCGGAGAGGCGGAAATCGCCGCCGCCATTGTCTATAAACGGGTCACTCTCCCCTACCTGCATCGCGCTCTCGAATATCGCGCTTTCGTTGGACCCCATGAACCAGTTGTAGTTATGCTCGACATCCGGGCCGAACGATGTAGCGGGGCTGTTGTACCAGAGATTATTGTAGGCCTTTATATTCCCTATCTCGTTATAGATGGGGAATATCTTACCGGCCCCGCCGTCGACAAGGTCCACGAAGGTATTGTTGTATATGTTCACATTCCGCGCGTAATAATCGGTGGACGAGGAGAGACTCCCTATGGCCCCGTTCATGGACCTCCTGCCGAGGTTTTCGGTCCAGATAAAGATATTCCCGTAAATATCCCAGTTCTCGCCCCTGCTTATTATTATGCCGCCGGTGCTCACGAAATCCGCTATCACGCTGTTCCGTAAGATTACATTATTGGTGTCACGCGCTATCCAGATCTCCGAGTGCTGTGTTGAGGACACCCCGTTCCTCTCGAGCATGGAGTTCTCGATAAGAACATCCGATGTGGAACTGAAGGTAAGCAGTATCACCCTGCCAGCGTGGTGCATGTAGCAGTTCCGGAACGTCCAGTCCGCGCCGCCGCTCAGGCTATAGAGTATATCCTGGCCCGAGCATGTTGTGCACGGATTGAAGTACATCTCGATGTGCTTAAAGACGAGGTTCGATACCCTTTCCGCCATCTTTATTAGCTTCATCTGGTCCGAGGCGCCTGAGTGGCGCACCTTGATGCCGTGCCCGTCCCGCCAGCTACCTGGCCCTCCCCCGACCTGTCCGTCTATTTCGTAATAGCCTGTCTTGAATACGAACGGCGCCTCGAAAACCGCGCTCCCCTCTCCGAGGTAGTCCTCCCAGCCGGTGTCTGTGCCGTGGTCTTCCGGTATCGCCTTTTTAATGTATATGAAATTCAGATCAGGGTTTTCAGACAGGGGGTCGTTGAAGGTATAACCGGTGTACTCTCCCGAGGCTATATAATATGTGCTACCCCGCTTAAGCTCTTCGGGGAAGCTCCTGAACGCGTTTGTCCAGTCGGCGCCGGAATTGTCGCCCAGGGCGTCTGCGCGCACATAAAAGATATCGGCAAAGGACCTGCCAGGTAAGGCAAGTACCATCAGGAGCAGCATCAAAAATAAAGCCGTCCTCTTCATGTCCACCTCGCTCGTTTAAACGCAAAAGGGGGGCCCGGAGGCCGACAGCTCTTATGAAAGCGAATTTGGGTGCGAAAGGGTAAAAAGCGGCCCGGCGGCTGTCTCCTTTGAAGAGACAGGGCGGGTTCGGAGGCAAAGCTGAAAAGTGTATAAGGGGAAAGTTTATCTCGCCTTAGGCTTTTGTCAACTTCTTGCAGAGTTTTTTTTTGATCGGGGTATAAAGGGCCGGGTGGATTCTATTTTCTTATCCGAGCGAGGCGAGCAGGTTCTTGAAATGTATCGCGGCGGCGGTGTCGCCGGTTATCTCGAGCTTCCTTGAGAAAAAGACCGTGTCCGGGTCTTCCTTTCCAAGGAGCACTTCCATCAAGACGCTCGCGCTCCCGCTCATGGTCACGTCCGGCACGCGCGTGGAATGCGGCACCACCTTTACGTCCCTGTCCTTCACATGGAGGAAGAACTTCTTTTCGACGTCCCTGGCCTCGAATAGGAAGAGCTTGCCGTCGATCTCGCCGAGCCTTGCGCGAAAGGCGGGGTTTTTGTCCAGTATCGCCGAGATGAAGACACCCATGCCTATGGCCTCCATCCATAGCGGCATTGCCTTGAGGGGCAGGCGGAGGCCCTTGTAAAGCCCTTCCCTTAGTTTTTTTTTCGCCTCTTCCTTTTCCATGCGCTTTCCTCGAAAAAAAAGTTGGAACCCGAAACCGTCTATATCTTTACTCCCACGTGCACGGCGGCTATGCCGTTAAGGAGGTTGTGGTACTGCACCTTCCAGAGCCCGGCATCCTGCATCATCCTCTTAAGCTCCTCCTGCGGCGGGAACTTGCGTATCGATTCGGGCAGGTACTCGTATGCGCTCCTGTTTCCGGTTATCATCTCCCCCACCGCCGGGATGAACGAGAAGGAATAGAGGTCGTAGGCCTTTCTTAAAAGCGCGCTCTCAGGACGCGAAAATTCGAGGCATATGACCTTGCCGCCCGGCTTCACCACCCTGGTCATCTCGCCGAGGGCCCGGTCGAGGTGGGTCACGTTCCTTATGCCAAAGCCGACGGTTGCGCAGTGGAAGGAATTATCCTCAAAAGGTATCTCCTCCGCATTCCCCTGAGTGAAACGGATGTTCGAGAGATAGCCCCTGTCGATGCACTTGTCGCGCCCGACCTTAAGCATCTCGCCGTTAATGTCGAAGACCACGACATTGCCTTCTTTTCCCACCCTGTCGGCCATGAGTATGGCTATATCGGCCGTACCGCCGGCCACGTCCAGGGCCGACTGCCCGGGCCTCAATCCGGTCTCGGACGCGACGAACCTCTTCCAGAGCCTGTGGATTCCGAAGCTCATGAGATCGTTCATAAAGTCGTACTTCTGGGCCACGGAGTCAAAGACCTCCCTGACCTTCTTCTCTTTTTCCGCTTCGGGGATGAGCTGGTTCCCGAAGTATGTCATCTTTTCTGTCATAAAATCACCCTTTAGAACTCGAACGGCTCGTATTTCCCGGAAGCCCTCCGCGAGGTCGCGGTCTTGCTCCCGTAGCTCCCTTTCCTGTACGTAACGCCCTTCCTGTCGAGAATCTTCTCTATGTAGCCCAAATGGGGGCACGGCGGGTAATGCCCGTTGTCCGTGACCATGCACGAGGAGAGGTGAAATATTATCTCGTCCTTTTCAACCCCCGCCTTTTTCATGGCCGATTTCACGAGGTGAGCGACCGTCCTCGGTATCCTCCTTCCGGGGCAGCCGCCGCAGTTGAAGGGAACGGCAACTATGGCGTCTTCGCCGGGATAATCCTTGAAGGCGTCCTTCCTCTTTGTGAAGGAATCAAGGCATGCAAAACCGCTGCAGCGCTCCTTCGCGAAGTCGCACTGGATGATGGCAACGACCTTTGTCTTTTTACCTTCCATTGCCCCTGCCCCTCCGGAAAAGCTTGTATCCAATGACAGCGCCCGCCACGTAACCCGCGCCGCTAAGAGGCGGCAAGCCCAGGAAGGTCGGCCCTTCCTTTGAAAAGACCGCCACGAGCGAGGCGCCGATAAAGAGCGCGGCCACAACGAGCCCGCCGCCTATCCTCCTGCCCGCCCTCTCAAGCTCCCCTGTGACCTCCTCGAGCCTGTGGTGCACGAAGCCAATCCGGAGGTCTTCCCGAAGCGCCCTCCGGAGTAGCGTATTGAAGTTGACCGGCAGGTCGAATGCGGTATCCAGAATATCTTCCACCCGCTCGCGTCCCTTCTCGACGAACCTTCCCGGCGATAGCTTCTCTCTCGCCATCCACCTGTAGATGAGGGGCTTTGCCACCTCCCACATGTTGACGTCAGGGTATAGCTGCCTCCCTACCCCCTCTATTATCACCATCGATTTCTGGAGGAGGAGCAAATTGGGCTGGAGCTTCATATTGAAGCGCTTTGCAGTCTGTATGAGCTTCATAAGGAGGCCCGAGATGTCTATCTGCTCGAGCGTCCTCCCGAATATCGGCTCGGATATGTCCCGGAGAGCGTCCTCGAAATCAGAGAGGCTTACGTCGTCGGATATGAGCCCCATCTCCCTGTGGACAACGGCCATCCTGTAATAGTCGGCACGGACGAGATGGTAGAGCATGCTCGCGAGATAATTCCGGAGGTCCCGGTCTATCCTCCCGACGATGCCGAAATCGAGATAGATGATCGCGCCGTCGTCCCTTACGAAGATATTTCCCGGGTGGAGGTCCGCGTGGAAGACCCCGTGATCGAATACCTGCTTGAAGAATATGGTGAGGCCCCTTGTTGCGACCTCCTTTACGTCAAGCCCCTTGGCCCTGAGCGCCTCAACCTCGTCGATGGGAGTGCCGTATATGCGCTCCATCGTGAGGATATCCTCGTTCGAGTAGTCCCAGAAGACGCGCGGTATCTGGATTGAGGGATCGTTCTTGAACATCTCCGAGAACCGGTTGATGTTCACGCCCTCGGCCGCGAGGTTCTGCTCGTTTCTTATGACCCTCTCGAACTCGGCTACCACGTCGTGGGGCCTGTAGCGGCGAGCCGCCGGCACATACCTGTCAAGGAGCCCCGCAATCGTATGCATGACCGAGAGGTCGGACTCGATTACATGCTCTATGCCCGGCCTCTTTACCTTGACCGCGACCTTGGTGCCATCGAAGAGCTCGGCGTAATGGACCTGGGCGATCGAGGCCGAGGCCACCGGGACCGGGTCGAAGGAGGCGAACTTCGATCCTATCGAGGCCTTGAGCGCGCCCTCGACCGCCTTCTTGACCTCCTCATACGGCACGGGAGGGACCATGTCCTGGAGCTTCTTCATCTCCTCGACCCATTCGGGCGGCAGGAGGTCGGCCCTGGTCGAGGCTATCTGCCCGAGCTTGATGAAGGTCGGGCCGAGTTCCTCAAGGACGAGCCTTATCCTTACCGGCGCGCTCAAATTCTGCGCCTTCTTCGAGATGAAGAGCCGCTCTATCGCGGGCACAAATGGCGGCAGCACCCGGAGCTCCCTCGCGAGCGAGCCGAAGCCGTACCTGATTAGCGTGACCACTATCCGGTTGAGCCTGCTTAGATTCCTGTATGTGCTGTTGGCCATCAGTGTGCTTACATGCCTTCCCTGAACTCGTTCCTCTCAAGCCTTGCCTCCAGGTCCGACACCCTCTTTTCGAGCTTATCGACCTTCTCCCTTGCCAGCCTGGCCATCTCCTTTACGACCTCAAGCTCGTCCTGGGTGGCCACGTTGAGCTTCTCGAAGACCTTGCCAGAAGAGGACGTAACCTCCTTTTCAAGCTTCTCCTTCGCGGAACTGACGACGGAAAGGAACTCCTTAAGCGCCCTTACGCCCTCGTCCACGACCCTGTTCTCGACAGCCTCCCTCGGCGGAAGCCCGGCCTCGCCGGTAGCCTCCTTCGAGCCCTTCCCGGACTTCTCAAGCTCTTCAAGAACCTCCCTGGCCTTTCTTTCAAGTCCCATGCCTATGAGTATCGCCTTATCAAGCAGGTCCGCCATACTCCACCTTCCCTTCCACGGCCCATGGCCGCATTTAGAGGCTGACTGGGGAGGCTTCTTGAGAGAACCTTTTTGTAAAAAGGTTCTCTCAAACTCTCTCCAAAAATTTTTAGTTTCCTGAGAGCCCCCAAACTGGGGGCACTCAGGGAAAGAACTAAAAGTCTTTGAAGGGGGGTCTGGGGGAAACTTTCTAAAGAAAGTTTCCCCCGAGAACTTTCCCGGCAGCATTTAAATAATCTTTCCCGGCGCCTCCGAGGTACCAGCCGTTTGTGAATTCTCCTTTGGTTATCGCCTTAAGTTCATTGAGCCCTTCTGAGGGGCCGAGTGTGCCGTTTAAGCGCGCCCTGAAGACCTCGATGACTCTTCCGGTGACCCTGTATTGCGGCGATATCCTGAGCGCGGCAACGCCGATCTCCCTCAGGTCTTCGACAAATTCGATAAGGGTATGGGTGGCGGCGCTCAGTATCGAGGTGCCATTTATTGAGAATAGCGGCCCGTTGTCGATCGTTTTAAGGTCCATGCCGTCCGGGTATTTGAGGCAATCGTGCCTGCATTCGGCCTTGGATAGGCCGAATGCCCTTGAGGTGTAGCACCGCCAGGAGAAGGCGAGGGGCGCTTTCCCGTGCGCGAAGACCTCGCCCGTTATCCCGGTCTTCTCTATGCAGTGCCTTATGGATTCCCTCGATAGCTCGACAGGGAATACCACCCGTTTGATGCCTATGGATTTAAGGAACTCTATAGTCGGCGCATTATAGGAGGTGATATGAGGCCCGGCGTAGATATCCCTTTCCCTCGGGTCGGCCATATTGAAGACCGACATGTCGTTAGCCTCTACAGGCACCTGGAAATCAAATAGCTTCCGCGCCGTATCGAGCTCCTCGTCGTTCGAAATGACGGCAAGGGTCGAGAGGGCGACCTTTTTTCCGGAATCCAGAAGTAGTTTTATTATACCCTGTATGTTATCACGGGAGAGGCCCAGCCTTTTAGAACAGACTACCTCGCCGACATAGACCCTGTCCACGTCCGTCTTCGAGATTTCCCTGTAGAAACCCAATACCTCGTCGCGGGGCCAATCGAAGAGGACCGGGCCGATCGCAAGCTCCATAAAAACCGAATCCTTGAACGAATTTCGCCGTATAAAGTATGCAACATGGGGAGCGTAAAAACAAGGGTTTTTAAGGTGAAATGCAGGGCAGATGAGGTTTCATAGTAAGCCGCAGAAAAATATTATTGAGATGATTTTCTTTTAGCAGGTTGCTGAAAAAACTCAAAGCACGTTCAGGCTGCTCAAAAGTCCAAGATGCAAGGAGTCGAAAAATGGGAATGCGGCGTGCTTTTTTGTACGCCGCATTGAAGAAGTTTGAAGATGACGCAGCAGATTGGGTTGGTCTTTTTCTGCAGCCTGTTAAAGTGCAAAAAGCCTTTGGCGCGCTGCCGCGCTTTTTGGCATAAGGCTCCGCTCTCTTTCTGCCTCCATCCTCCGGGCTCGGCCCCTTGCGGGGCCTCTCTCCTGCTGCCCCGCCTCGCCCGCCC
>JAIOIE010000017.1 GCA_019912665.1 Deltaproteobacteria bacterium | reverse complement strand
GGAGGAAAAAATGAGCAAGGCTAAATTCGAGAGAGGCAAGGCGCACCTTAACGTAGGCACGATAGGCCACGTTGACCACGGGAAGACCTCGCTTACCGCGGCGATAACCAAGGTCCTTAGCTCGAAGGGGTACGCGGAGTTTCTGGCGTACGAGAACATAGACAAGGCGCCCGAGGAGAGGGAGAGGGGAGTAACGATCTCCATATCCCACGTCGAGTACCAGACCGACAAGAGGCACTACGCGCACATAGACTGCCCGGGTCACGCGGATTATATAAAGAACATGATAACGGGCGCTGCGCAGATGGACGGCGCGATAATGGTCGTTTCCGCTGCTGACGGTCCGATGCCCCAGACGAGGGAACATATCCTCCTTGCGAGGCAGGTCGGCGTTCCCTACATAGTAGTGTTCCTCAACAAGGTGGACATGGTGGATGACAAGGAGCTTCTGGACCTTGTCGAGCTCGAGGTGAGGGAGCTTCTGAACCAGTACAAGTTCCCCGGGGACGAGATCCCTGTAATAAAGGGTAGCGCCCTTAAGATACTCGAGTGCGGGTGCGGCAAGAAGGAATGCCAGTGGTGCGGCGCGATACACGAGCTTACCGAGGCGCTGGACACCTACATACCCGAGCCCAAGAGGGAAGTGGACAAGCCCTTCCTCATGCCGGTCGAGGACGTTTTCTCGATATCGGGGCGCGGCACTGTCGTAACGGGCAGGGTCGAGAGGGGCGTTATAAAGGTGGGCGAGGAGATCGAGATAATAGGGCTCCGTCCGACGACGAAGACTACCGTTACGGGAGTCGAGATGTTCAGGAAGCTCCTGGACGAGGGCCGTGCCGGAGACAACATAGGCGCGCTTCTTAGGGGCACGAAGAAGGAAGAGGTGGAGAGGGGCCAGGTGCTTGCGAAGCCCGGGTCGGTTACTCCGCACACGAAGTTCAAGGGCGAGGTCTATATCCTTACGAAGGAAGAGGGAGGCCGCCACACGCCGTTCTTTAACGGCTACAGGCCGCAGTTCTACTTCAGGACGACCGACGTCACGGGCATTGTGACTCTTCCCGAGGGGACCGAGATGGTCATGCCCGGCGACAACATAAGCATAGACGTGGCGCTCATAACGCCGATAGCGATGGAAGAGGGCCTGAGGTTCGCGATCCGCGAGGGCGGAAGGACGGTCGGCGCGGGCGTCGTTAC
>JAIOIE010000016.1 GCA_019912665.1 Deltaproteobacteria bacterium | reverse complement strand
CTCCGAGCGCAACCCTCTCCAACCTCCTCTCCACTCCCCGGCTGTCTGCGGCCAGCTGCGGCCCCCCGGGTTTCCCGGGGCCGCAGCGCCAGCCGCCAAACCGTGAGCAGTCGGGTGCGAGCGCCGGTGCAAGGGACGACGCGAGCGCCGTGACCGCGCTGCGCGGGCGCGGCGCTTGCTGAGTCCCGCCGGCGCGGGAGTCAGCTCGGCGACGCTGACCCGTCCTTGCCGGCGCGGGTGCGGTAGCTCTTGGGGCCGCACTTGAGCACGTTGGCGTGGTGCAGTAGCCGGTCGAGCAGGGCGCTGACGGCGGCGTTGTCGCCGAGCAGTTTGCCCCAGTCTTCGACGGGGCGGTTGGAGGTCATGATCGTGCTGGCGCGTTCGTAGCGGCGCATGATGACCTCGAGCAGGTCCTCGGCGGCGGTGTGCGGCAGCTTCCGCATGCCGAGGTCGTCGATGATCAGCAGTTTCGCGTTGCCGATCTGCTGCAGGAAGTCCTTGCGGGTTCCGTCGAGCGTCGCGTCGGCGAGTTGTTCGACGAGCGCATGCGCCTCGCGATAGACCACGTCGTAGCCGTGGTGGATGGCGGCGAGCCCGATCGCCTGCGCCAGGTGGCTCTTGCCGGTGCCCGGCGGGCCGAGGAAGAGGCCATCCTTCTGTTCGGCGACGAAGCGGCACGACGCCAGTTCGAAGATCAGCCGCTTGTCCATGCGCGGGTTGAAGGCGAAGTCGAAGTTGTCGAGCGTGCGCCCGCGATCGCGGAATCCCGCGTGCTTGACGCGGCGTTCGATCAGGCGATCGGCGCGACGATTCAATTCGTCGTGCACCAGGTTGGCGAGGAAGTCATGCGGGGACAGGCTCTCCGCCTGGGCCTGCACGATCCTCGTCGGCAGCGTCGCGGCCATGCCCGACAGGCGGAGCTTGCGGAGGGAGCGATCGAGTTCGGTCGTGTTCATGGTCTTGGGTCTCGGTCATGCGACGCACCACGTCGCGGTAGTGGCTCAGGTCACGGATGAGGCCGTCGGCCTGCTGCAGCAGCGCCGTCGGGTCGTGGGGTCGCTTGGCCAAGCGCGCGACGACGCGGTAGCTGTCGACGTCGCGCGCGAGGGCGGTGCGGCAGCAGGCTTCGATCCACTCGATGCCGTGGCGCTTCACCAGCGACAGCACGCCGAGGATCTCGCGCGCCGCGTATTGGCGGCGACGCTGCTCGATGCGCTCGCAGAGTACGCCGACGTGCTTGCCGGCGACGCGTGCCCGCTGCACCAGTTGTTCGATCTGTGGCGGCGTGCGCGGGCTGCGGTCCCGCGGATCGACGCGGAAGAAGCCGTCCTTGGTCCGCAGATGCTCGCGCAGGAGCTGGCCCGTCTCCGGATCGAGGATCCGCACGCGGCAGTCATCCCAGCGCACGTGCACCTCGCGGCCGATGCGACCCGGTGGCACCGCGTAGTACGCCTTCGCGACCTCGATGCAGCCGTCGAGATGCACCACTCGCACCGCATGCTGGTAGTAGCGGAATGGCTCGACCGGCAGCGGCAGCAGCGACGCCCGCTCCTCTGCGAACATCTCGGCCACCTGGCGCTTGCACGTGCCGTGGATGCGTTTGTCCGCCCAGCGCTCCGCCCAGTGATCAAGATGACGCTGCGCCTCTTCGATCGAGTCGAAGCGCTGGCCGGCGAGCGGCGTCTTCTGCGCGAATCCGACCGAGGACTCGACCTTGCCCTTGCGATCCGGATGACGGACTCGCGCCGGCAACGCCACCACGCCGTAGTGCGCGAGCATGTCCCGGTAGAGCGGATTGAGCGTCGGGTCGTACACGTCGGCCAGGACCACGCCCTCGCGCAGGTTGTCGAGCACGATCGTCCGGGGCGCGCCACCGAGCCGACGGAACGCCATCTCGTGCAACTCGCACCACCCCTTCGAGCTCGACTGCCAAGCCAGCAGCCAGATCGCCTTCCGGCTGCATCCGAGGGTCAGGGCGAACAGCCGCGTGCGCCGGTACTTCCCCGTCTTCGGGTGCTTCACCAACGGCCCCGTGCCGTAGTCCACTTGCCCTTCTTCGCCTGGCGCCGTCGTGATCCGCGGATGCGCCACCAAAGACGACGGCTGCAGCCTGCGCACGAAACGCTTCACCGACTGGTAGCTGCCGGCGAAACCGTGGCGATCAACCAGCTCCTGCCAGATCGACTTGCCGTTGCGCCCCTGGTCCAGCGCACGCAAGATCAGATCCCGGTGGTCCTCGCAGCGGCTTCTGGCAGCCGAAGTCAGCGACTCGGTTGCTGGCGCGGCGTCGGAGCCGGGGGTCACCTGACTGGCCGGATTTGGCCCCGTCCCCGAGCCGGGGGTCGCCTGACTGGCCGGATTTGGATCGTCAGCCTCGAGGCGACGCGCTCGTTCCCGCCGCATCCGGATCCCAGCTGCCTGCAAGTAGTTGCGCACCGTGTCCCGGTGCACTCCGGTCGCGGCCTGGATCCGGCGCAGCGACCAGCCCAGCCGGCCCAGCGCTCGCACTTGCTCTTGTTGTTCGGGGTTCAAGACGTTGCCCATCCCCGCGTGGCAACCTCATGGCCCACGCGGCGTCAACGTCCGCGACCAGCTTCACGACTGGCCGGTTTTCAGGTGACCCCAACTGGCCGGTTTTGACCGTCCCCCGAGG
>JAIOIE010000015.1 GCA_019912665.1 Deltaproteobacteria bacterium | reverse complement strand
TGAGCTTCCCCCGGTTTTTCGTCTTCCAACGGGTGGGTTTCATGCTACCAGTTTTTCATCATGCTGAGCGCTGATCCAGTCCTTCAGGAACTGGGTTGGCGATCTGTAGCCGAGGGTCGAATGATGCCGTTTCCGGTTGTAGAACACCTCGATGTACTCGAAGATGTCTGCCGTGGCCTCGGCCCGCGTGGCGTAACGACTGCCGTGCACCCGCTCGTTCTTCAGGCTGTTGAACCAGCTCTCGCTGGGCGCATTGTCCCAGCAGTTTCCCTTGCGGCTCATGCTCTGCGTTGCTTTACAGTAGTCAGTCAGAAACTGGCGATAGCCTGCCGCAGCATACTGCGAACCGCGATCACTATGAATGAGCATGCCGGTGGCATAAGAACGGTTCTTCCAGGCCTTCCAGAGTGCCGTGATGGTGAGCTGTTGCGTGATCGTCTCTGACAGATGCCAGCCAATGATGCGACGCGAGAACAAATCCATCACCACCGCCAAGTACACATAGCCAGCGTTGGTCTGTACATAGGTGATGTCGGCAGCCCAGACGGTGTTCGGTTTCGTGACGGTAAAGTTGCGATTGAGCCGATTGTCGGCCACCGGGTGCTGATGTTGCGAGTCGGTAGTTTGCACCAACGCACGCCTGGGCGTGCGCTTGACACGGATGCCGTCTTCCCGCATCAGCCGGCGCATTTTGTGACGGCCTGCCACAAGGTTGCCTCGCCGCAGTTCCTTGTACATCCGGCGGCTGCCGAAGGTATGGTTGGACTTCTCATCAATCTCGCGCATGGCACGCACCAGCTTGCGCTCATCGTCACTAAGCTGAGGTTCAGGTCGCTTTAACCAGGCATAGTAGCCGCTGGCACTCACCTGCAGCACATAGCACTGCAGGCGCACCGGCCAACAGTGCCGGTGGTTGGTGATAAACATGTATTTCAGTCCCTTCCCGGCGGAGCGGCAAAGATCGACATCGCTTTTTTTAAAATGGCCAGTTCCATTTCTGCACGCTCAGCGCGCTTACGCAAGGCCCGTACTTCGGCGGCAAGCCCTTGCCAGGTCGCAACACACCTTTTCTGAATCAGTCAGCTACGCCGACCTCTGGTGAGAATTAGTACATCCGGATGCAATTGCTGGTAGATAGTGCGTGAATGGGGTAGGAATGTGACGGAGAGAAAAGGTTAGTGCATAAATCAGGAAGGAGAATACCGTATGGTGTCAC
>JAIOIE010000014.1 GCA_019912665.1 Deltaproteobacteria bacterium | reverse complement strand
CGCATCGGCCCGCTGTCGCTGCCGCCAGGTGACGGCCCGCTGGAACTGGAGTTCCGCGTCGGTGGATGAAGGTGCATCGCCGATCGGGTAACAAGGCGGCCGTATGAACCCACGCGTCTATTTCGACATCACCATCGGTGGCAAGGCCGCCGGCCGCGTCGTCTTCGAGCTGTTCGCCGACAGCGTGCCCAAGACCGCCGAGAACTTCCGCGCCTTGTGCACCGGCGAGAAGGGCGTCGGCAAGTCCGGCAAGGCCCTGCACTACAAGGGCTCGCACTTCCACCGCATCATCCAGCAGTTCATGTGCCAGGGCGGCGACTTCACGCGCGGCAACGGCACCGGCGGCGAGGCGATCTACGGCGAGAAGTTCGCGGACGAGAACTTCCAGCACAAGCACACGACCCCAGGCCTCTTGTCGATGGCCAACGCCGGGCCGAACACCAACGGCTCGTGTCCTGAGTCAGAAGTTCCAGAGCTTGTAGGGCGTTGATCTCCGCAGATAAACCGGAGGTCGACGAATGGCACGTGGGCAACAACTTCAGCCGCTGACCCTGACCGACGAAGAGCGCGAGCATCTGCTCAGCCTGTCTCGTCGGCGAACGAGCGCACAAGGCATCGCTACCCGTGCGCGCATCGTCTTGTCGGCGGCTGACGGCAAGTCGAACTTGGAGGTCGCCGATGCGGTCTCGGTGAGCCGGCTGACCGTAGGCAAGTGGCGCAGCCGGTTCTTGGCGAAGCGCATCGATGGACTGTTCGACGAGCCGCGTTCTGGCGCACCTCGGAAGATCAGCGATGCCGATGTCGAGCGCGTCGTCACCAAGGTGCTCGAGTCGACGCCGAAGAACGCGACTCATTGGAGCACCAGGTCGCTCGCCAAGGAGACCGGTATGAGCCAGAGCGCGATCAGCCGGATCTTCCGCGCGTTTGCTCTCGCGCCGCATCGAGCCGAGACGTTCAAGCTGTCGAACGACCCCCTGTTCGTCGAGAAGGTGCGCGACATCGTCGGTCTCTACATGAGGCCGCCAGCGAAGGCAGTGGTGTTGTGCGTCGACGAGAAGACGCAGATCCAAGCCCTGGACCGCACTCAGCCAGTGTTTCCGATGCGCCCAGGGTTGCCGGAGCGTCGCACACGTGACTACGTCCGGCATGGCACCACGACTCTCTTCGCGGCCCTCGACGTGAAGACTGGTCAGGTCATCGGCGACTGTCGCCAGCGGCATCGTGCGACCGAGTTCGTTCAGTTCCTCCGCCTGATCGACGACGCGGTGCCGAAGGACCTGGACCTGCACGTCATCCTGGACAACGTCAGCACGCACAAGACCCCGACGGTTCGTCGATGGCTGATGCGACACCCGAGGTTCCACCTCCACTTCACTCCGACCTACGCATCCTGGATCAACCTCGTCGAACGCTGGTTCGCAGAGATCACCGAGAAGCAGATCCGCCGCGGCACCCACAAGAGCACGCGTAGCTTGATCGACGCCATCCGCAGCTACCTCGACGGATGGAACCAGTCGCCGACACCGTTCGTGTGGACGAAGACCGCGGACGACATCCTGGCTGCCATCGGGCGATTCTGCTCCCGAATCTCTGACTCAGGACACT
>JAIOIE010000013.1 GCA_019912665.1 Deltaproteobacteria bacterium | reverse complement strand
AACTCCGCGTACCCCTTCGAGCTAAGGACCTTGGTTATCGCCGCGGTAAGCGAGGTCTTCCCGTGGTCAACGTGGCCTATCGTGCCTACGTTAAGGTGCGCCTTGCCTCTCTCGAATTTAGCCTTGCTCATTTTTTCCTCCGAACTCCCTTCGGTTTTGAATAATTGTTTTATTACACTGGCGCGTTTGCGCCGGGCCCTATTTCGCGGCCTGCACCTTCGCGGTCAGCACCTCTGTGACGGAATTGGGCACCTGCTCGTAATGCGAGAACTGCATCGTGTATGAAGCCCTGCCCTGCGTCTTGGACCGGAGGTCGGTTGAATATCCGAACATGTTGGCAAGCGGGACTGTCGCGCCCACCACCTGGAAGCCGCCCCTCGATTCCATGCCCTGGATCTTCCCCCTCCTCGAATTCAGGTCCCCTATGACGTCGCCCATGAACTGCTCGGGCACGACGACCTCGACCGACATGATGGGTTCAAGGAGTATGGGGCCGGCGCTCTTCACTGCCTCTTTGAAAGCCATTGAGCCGGCTATCTTGAAAGCCATCTCGGACGAGTCGACATCGTGGTACGAACCGTCGTAAAGCGTTACCTTCACGTCCACGACCGGGTATCCTGCGAGCGAACCGTTCTCCGCGGCCTCCCTCATGCCGTTCTCTACCGGGCCTACATATTCCTTCGGGATCGTGCCGCCGACTATCTTGTTCACGAACTCGAAGTTCTTGCCCTTCTCGCCGGGCTCTATCTCTATGTAGACGTGGCCGTACTGGCCGCGTCCGCCGGTCTGCCTTATGTACTTGCCCTCGGCCTTTGCCTTCCTGGTGATGGTCTCCCTGTAGGCGACCTGGGGCTTACCGACCGAAGCCTCGACCTTGAACTCGCGGAGCATCCTGTCCACGATTATCTCGAGATGGAGCTCGCCCATTCCCGATATTATGGTCTGGCCTGTCTCCTCGTCCGTCTTCACACGGAAGGACGGGTCCTCGATCGCGAGCTTCTGCAATGCAATCCCGAGCTTCTCCTGGTCAGCCTTGGTCTTCGGCTCGATGGCTATCGAGATGACCGGCTCAGGGAAGTCCATGGACTCGAGTATTACGGGCTTCGCCGGATCGCATATGGTATCGCCGGTAACGGTGTACTTCATTCCCACCGCGGCGGCGATGTCGCCGGCGTAGACCTCCTTAACGTCCTCGCGCTTGTTGGCGTGGAGCTTAACGAGCCTTCCTATCCTCTCCTTCTGGTCCTTGGTGGAGTTATAGACGTACGAGCCGGCGGTCATGCAGCCGGAATATACGCGGAAGAACGTAAGCTGGCCCACGAACGGGTCGGTCATGATCTTGAAGGCCAGGGCCGAAAACGGAGCGTCATCGGAAGTGGGACGCGCGTCCTCTTCGTTCGTCTCCGGGTTTATGCCTTTTATAGGGGGTATGTCTATCGGGGAGGGAAGGTATTCAACGACCGAATCAAGGAGGAGCTGCACGCCCTTGTTCTTAAAGGAGGAGCCGCATATAACAGGCGTAAGCTCCATCGCAATGGTGCCCTTCCTTATGGCCTGCTTAAGCTCATCGGGGGTTACATCCTGCCCGTTAAGGTATTTCTCCATCAGGCTCTCGTCAAAGTCGGCGGCGGCCTCGATGAGCTTCTCCCTCCACTCCGCGACCTCGTCCTGCATCTCCGCGGGCACGTCTATTACGGTGTACTTTGCGCCGAGGGTCTCCTCTTCCCATATGATGCCTTTATTGAGCACCAGGTCGACGACGCCCTTGAAGGTCTCTTCCTTGCCGATGGGAATCTGGAGAACGACCGGCCGGGCCTTGAGCCTGTCGGATATCATTCCAACGACCCTGAAGAAGTCAGCGCCCACGCGGTCCATCTTGTTTACGAACGCAATCCTCGGAACATGGTACTTGTTGGCCTGCCTCCAGACGGTCTCGCTCTGGGGCTCAACGCCGCCGACTGAGCAGAATACCGCGACGGCGCCGTCAAGGACGCGAAGCGACCTTTCGACTTCAATGGTGAAGTCGACGTGGCCCGGGGTGTCTATTATATTGATGCGGGTGTCCTTCCAGGAACAGGTCGTGGCGGCCGAGGTTATGGTTATGCCCCTCTCCTTCTCCTGCTCCATCCAGTCCATGACCGCGGTCCCCTCGTGGACCTCGCCTATCTTGTAGGTCACACCCGTGTAGAAGAGGATCCTCTCGGTGGTCGTGGTCTTGCCCGCGTCTATATGGGCCATGATCCCGATATTTCTCTGTCTCTCTAATGATACTTGCCTGGCCAAAGCGACTACTCCTCGATAAATCTCTTAAAAGTTACTCCGGTTTGAGCGCGGCCCTCAGGGCCTCGCCCGTATCAACTGGGTACGGATTTTATGGTTTTCTTAAAGGGGGCAGAAGGCTAAGCCTCTTGCAGCCGGGGACGATTTAAACCCCGGGACACAGCCGGTACTACCAGCGATAATGGGCGAAGGCCTTGTTGGCCTCGGCCATCTTGTGCACGTCCTCCCTCTTCTTAACCGCGCCGCCCTTGTTGTTGGAGGCGTCGATGAGCTCGGCGGCAAGCTTATCCCTCATCGATTTCTCGCCGCGCGCCCTCGAATAGTTGACTATCCACCTGAGCGCCAGCGAAAGCTTCCTCTCGGGCCTGACCTCGACCGGCACCTGATAGGTCGCGCCGCCCACCCTTCTCGACTTTACCTCGAGCATGGGCTTGACGTTGTCAAGGGCCTTCTTGAAGACCTTCATTGGCTCGGTCTTCGTCTTTTCCTCAATCACGCTGAAGGCGCCGTAAAGGATGCCCTCGGCCTTGCTCTTCTTGCCGTCCTCAGTCAGCTTGTTTATGAGCTTGGCGACCACTTTATCGCCGAACTGCGGGTCCGGCAGCACGTCCCTCTTCGGGACATTCCCCTTGCGAGGCATAGACTATCCTCCTTAGAACAACTTCCTTGCTTGGTATTACTACTTGGGCCTCTTTGCCCCGTACTTGGAGCGGGCCTGCTTCCTGTCCGCCACGCCGACGGCGTCGAGGGTGCCTCTTACTATGTGATACCTCACGCCCGGGAGGTCCTTTACCCTGCCGCCCCTTATGAGGACGACCGAGTGCTCCTGGAGGTTGTGGCCGATTCCGGGTATATAAGAGGTGACCTCCATCCCATTCGTGAGCCTTACCCTCGCGACCTTCCGGAGCGCCGAGTTCGGCTTCTTCGGTGTGGTCGTATATACCCTCACGCACACGCCCCTTTTCTGCGGGCATGATTCAAGGGCCGGAGAGGCCGTCTTGACCCTCGGCTTGAGCCTGCCCTTGCGTACGAGCTGATTGATAGTCGGCATACCGGATTACCTTTCGTTTTGCTTGCCTTCTGGCGTAAATCAAAGCAATCTACCAGCTTTCAATTTCCTTGTCAAGGCCTAAATAGCCATAAAAGAGACTTGAACCAAGAAAAACACAACAGAAAATTTTACCACCTATTACAGGGCCTATCAAGCCCAGATAAGGTGCAGGGGGCGCGCCCGTCAGGCGGTCTCCTGCACCTCCTCTTCACCTTCTGACTCGGCCTCCGGCTGCGGAAGCGCGGGGAGCTCCTCAGTCAGCTCCGCGGCTACCTTGGTGTAGCGCCTGAAGCCTGATCCCGCCGGGATGAGGCGGCCCATTATGACGTTCTCCTTAAGGCCCCTGAGGTAGTCTATCTTCCCCTCGACGGCCGCGCCGGTCAGCACCTTCGTGGTCTCCTGGAAGGAGGCCGCGGAGATGAAGGACTCGGTCGAGAGAGAGGCCTTGGTTATGCCCTGGAGGAGCGGCTCGGCAACCGCCGGCCTCTTGCCCTTGGAAATAACCCTGTCGTTCTCCTCGTCGAAAATGTACCTTTCGACCTGCTCGCCGATAAGGAGGTTCGTGTCCCCGGCGTCCTTTATCTTGACCCTCCGGAGCATCTGCCGAACGATGACCTCTATGTGCTTGTCGTTAATCTTGACACCCTGGAGCCTGTAGACCTCCTGGACCTCGTCAACAAGGTACTTGGCCAGCTCCTTGACTCCGAGGACGCGGAGGATGTCGTGCGGGTTAGCGCTACCGTCCATCAAGGGCTCTCCGGCCCTCACGCGGTCGCCTTCCCTCACGCTTATGTGCTTGCCCTTCGGTATGAGGTACTCCTTGGCCTCGCCGGTCTCCGGCGTGATGATGACCTTTCTCTTGCCCTTGGTGTCCTTGCCAAAGGAGACTATGCCGTCTATCTCGCTTATGACCGCGGTCTCCTTGGGTTTCCTCGCCTCAAAGAGCTCCGCGACCCTCGGGAGTCCGCCGGTTATGTCCTTGGTCTTGGTCGTCTCCCTCGGTATCTTGGAGACGATGTCGCCGGCCTTGACCGTGTCACCCTCGCTCACGGTGACGATTGCGCCCACCGGGAGGAGATACCTGGCCTCGATATTGGTGCCGGGTATCTTCTGGGTGCGGCCCGCCTCGTCCTTTATGGATATCCTCGGGCGGAGGTCCGATTCCTTGTAGGTCACGATGACCTTGCTGGAGAGGCCGGTCACTTCGTCCACCTGCTCCCGCATGGTCTTGCCTTCCTCTATGTCGCCGAACCGGACGATACCGCTCACCTCGGTTATGATCGGTATGGTATAGGGGTCCCAGTCGGCTATGATGGTGCCCGGGGCGACCTTCTGGTCCTCCGGAACGCGGAGCCTTGCGCCGTAGATGATGGAGTCCCTCTCGCGCTCCCTGCCCTGCTCGTCCTGGAGCGCGATATCGCCGTTCCGGTTCATGACGATGCGCTCGCCCCTGGAGTTCACGGCCACGTTGAGGTTATGGTACTTTACGATGCCCTCGTGCCTCGCCTCCAGTGTAGTCTGCTCGGCCCTCCTGGAGGCGGTTCCGCCGATATGGAAGGTCCTCATTGTGAGCTGGGTGCCAGGCTCTCCGATGGACTGCGCGGCTATGACGCCCACGGCCTCGCCCATCTCGGCCATCCTGCCCCTCGTAAGGTCCCTTCCGTAGCACTTGATGCAGATGCCCCTTATAGAGCGGCAGGTGAGGACCGACCTTATCTTGACCCTCTCAATGCCGGCCTCCTCTATCTTCTCGACCTTGTGCTCGTCTATTTCCTCGTTTGCCTCGACCAGCACCTCTTTGGTGAAGGGATCGAAGACCTCCTCGAGGGCGACCCTGCCGAGTATCCTCTCGCCTATGGGCTCGATGACCTCTCCGCCTTCGACGAGCGGGGTCATGTAGATGCCGTCGAGGGTCCCGCAGTCCTCCTCGGCTATGATGGCGTCCTGCGCCACGTCCACGAGCCTCCTCGTGAGGTATCCGGAGTTCGCGGTCTTCAAGGCCGTGTCGGCAAGGCCTTTACGGGCGCCGTGGGTCGATATGAAGTACTGGAGCACCGTAAGTCCTTCCCTGAAGTTCGCGGTGATGGGCGTTTCTATGATCTCGCCGGAGGGCTTGGCCATGAGTCCCCTCATGCCCGCGAGCTGCCTTATCTGCTGCGCGGAGCCCCTGGCGCCCGAGTCCGCCATTATGAATATGGGGTTGAAGCTCGGCATGGAACGGTCCGTTCCCTCCTCGTCCTTCACCAGGTCCGTGGAGAGCTCGCGGAGCATCTCCTCGGCTATCTCCTCGGTCGCCTGCGCCCAGATGTCTATGACCTTGTTGTAGCGCTCGCCGTCGGTTATGAGTCCCTCGTTGTACTGCTTCTGTATCTCCTTTACCTCTTCGTATGCCGAATCGAGGAGATCGCCCTTCTTGCCGGGTATCTTCATGTCGTCTATGCAAATCGATATGCCGGCCTTGGTGGCGTACTGATAGCCCATGTCCTTGAGCCTGTCGGCGAGAAGGACCGTCTCCTTGTTCCCTGCGCGCCTGTAGCATATGTCGATGAGATCGGCCAGGCGCTTCTTGTCCATGACCCTGTTTATCTCCTCGAACCTTATGACCGGGGGCACTATCTCCTTCATTATGATCCTGCCCACGGTCGTGTCCACGAGCTTGCCGTCCATCTTGACCTTGACCCCGGCCTGGAGGTGCACCTCTCCGGCGTCGTAGGCGGCCCGTATCTCGTCCGCCGAGCCGAACATCTTGCCCTCGCCCTTTACGCCTGGGCGGTTCCTGGTCAGGTAATAGAGCCCGAGGACGATGTCCTGGGTGGGCACTATTATGGGCTTTCCGTGCGCCGGGGAGAGTATGTTGTTGGTCGACATCATGAGTACCCTGGCCTCGACCTGCGCCTCTATAGAGAGCGGCACGTGGACGGCCATCTGGTCGCCGTCGAAGTCCGCGTTGAAGGCCGTGCAGACGAGCGGGTGGAGCTGTATGGCCTTGCCCTCTATGAGGATGGGCTCGAAGGCCTGTATGCCGAGCCTGTGGAGCGTAGGGGCCCTGTTAAGGAGGACCGGGTGCTCCCTTATGACCTCGTCGAGTACGTCCCAGACCTCGGGGCGCTCCTTCTCGAGCATCTTCTTCGCGCTCTTGATGGTGGTCGCGTACCCCTTCTCCTCGAGCCTCTGGTATATGAAGGGCTTGAAGAGCTCAAGGGCCATCTTCTTGGGAAGCCCGCACTGGTGGAGGCGGAGGTCAGGGCCGATGACGATGACCGAACGGCCGGAATAGTCGACCCTCTTACCAAGGAGGTTCTGCCTGAAGCGCCCGCCCTTGCCCTTTATCATGTCCGAGAGGGACTTTAAGGGCCTCTTGTTCTGGCCGGTTATGATGCGGCCGCGCCTGCCGTTGTCGAACAGGGCATCTACCGCCTCCTGGAGCATCCTCTTCTCGTTCCGTATGATGATGTCCGGGGCGTTCAGTTCCATCAGGCGCTTAAGCCTGTTATTCCTGTTTATGACCCTCCTGTAGAGGTCGTTAAGGTCGGATGTCGCGAACCTTCCGCCGTCGAGCGGCACAAGGGGCCGGAGATCGGGCGGCAGGACCGGGATCACCTCGAGTATCATCCACTCGGGCTTGTTGCCGGAGTTGAGGAACGCCTCGATGACCTTGAGCCTCTTGGCTATCCTCTTCTTCTTCGCGTCAGAGGCGGTCTTCTTCATCTCGGCCCTGAGCGTGCCCGAGACCTTCTCGAGGTCTATTTTCCTGAGCATGTCGCGGATTGCTTCCGCGCCCATGCCAGCGGTGAAGCCGTCCGGGCCCCACTTCTCGATGGCCTTCTGATACTTCTCCTCGTTAAGGAGCTCACCTTCCTTGAGGTCCGATTCCTTCGCGTCGAGGACCACGTAGTTCTCGTAATAGAGTATCCTCTCCAGCTCCTTCAGCGTCATGTCCATCATGGCGCCTATCCTGGAAGGGAGGCTCCGGAGGAACCATATGTGCGCAACCGGGGTAGCGAGCTCGATGTGGCCGAGGCGCTCCCTCCTCACGTTCGAGGGGATGACCTCGACCCCGCACTTCTCGCAGACCACTCCCCTGTGCTTCATGCGCTTATACTTGCCGCAGTTGCACTCGAAGTCCTTGACCGGGCCGAATATCTTCGCGCAGAAGAGGCCGTCCCTCTCCGGCTTGAAGGTCCTGTAGTTTATGGTCTCCGGTTTCTTCACCTCGCCGTGGGACCATTCCCTGATCCCGTCCGGAGAGGCTATGGATATCCTGATGGCGTTAAAGTCCATCGGTCTTTTATGCTTTTCAAACAAAGCCGCAAGGCTTTCCAAAGTCGACCTCCTTTTAAGCTGGTTCGGGCCGCCCGCTTTTGCGGGCGGCGGTTGCCGGACCGTTACTTAATCCTTCTCTTCCTCGATAAGGTTCACGTCGAGCGCAAGGCTCTGGAGCTCCTTTATGAGGACGCTGAACGACTCGGGGATCGTGGGCTCCAGCGTATACCTTCCGGTCACGATCGACTCGTACATCTTGGTCCTGCCCGGCACGTCGTCCGACTTGACCGTCAGGAACTCCTGCAGGCTGTGCGCGGCGCCGTACGCCTCCATTGCCCAGACCTCCATCTCTCCGAGCCTCTGGCCGCCGAACTGCGCCTTACCGCCGAGCGGCTGCTGTGTGACCAGCGAGTACGGGCCGGTCGAGCGAGCGTGTATCTTGTCGTCAACGAGGTGATGGAGCTTCATCATGTACATGACCCCGACCGTCACCTCCTGGTCGAAAGACTCGCCGTTCCTGCCGTCGTAGAGGACCATCTTGCCGTTCTTCGGCAATCCCGCAGCCAGGAGGTCGTTCTTCACGTCCGTTTCGGTAGCGCCGTCGAAGACGGGGCTCGCGATGCGGACTCCGTCCGAAAGCCTCCTGGCGACGTCCAGTACCTCGTCGTCGGAAAGGGCGTTCACGAACCTGCTGAACTCGTTGTTCGAGTATATCTTCTTTATCCTCTCCCTGAGGGCGTTGGGGCTCGAGCTCTTCTCGATCATGGCATTTATGGCGTTCCCGAGATTCTTGGCCGCCCACCCGAGGTGTGTCTCCAGTATCTGGCCGATGTTCATACGGGAGGGAACGCCTAGGGGGTTCAGCACGATGTCAACGGGCGTTCCGTCCGCGAGATAGGGCATGTCCTCCTCGGGGAGTATCCTCGATATGACGCCCTTGTTCCCGTGGCGGCCGGCCATCTTGTCGCCGACCGATATCTTCCTCTTCATGGCGATATAGACCTTCACCATCTTTATGACGCCGGGCGGGAGCTCGTCTCCCCTCTTCAGCCTGTTTATCCTCTCGTCGAAGACGGCCTTTATGAGGTCTATCTGCTCGTTCAGGGAGGCAAGGAGCTCTCCTACCTCGGACTCGGACTTCTCGTCGGCAGGGATTATCTCGTGCCACCTTGACTGGGGTATGGTATCCAGTATCTCGTCAGTAATGGGCTTGCCTTTGCTTAAGAGCGTGTTGCCCTTCCTGTCGGCTATCCGGACCTGGGACTTCTTGTTAAGGAGGAGCTTCCTTACCCTCGAGTATATGGACTCCTTAACGATGCCGATCTCGTCCTCGCGGTCCTTGACGAGCCTGGAGACCTCCCTGTCCTCGATGGACTTGCTCCTCTCGTCCTTTTCCGCGCCTTTACGGGAGAAGACCTTCGCGTCGATGACCACGCCCTCGATGCCGGGCGGCACGCGAAGCGAGGTGTCCTTCACGTCTTCCGCCTTCTCGCCGAATATGGCGCGAAGAAGCTTCTCCTCGGGCGAAAGCTGTGTCTCTCCCTTTGGAGTGACCTTGCCCACGAGTATGTCCCCGGGCATTACTTCGGCGCCTATCCTGATGATGCCGCTCTCGTCTAGGTTACGGAGCGCGTCCTCGCCGACGTTCGGGATGTCCCTCGTAATCTCCTCTTTGCCGAGCTTTATGTCCCTCGCCACGACCTCGAACTCCTCGATGTGGACCGAGGTGAAGACGTCGTCCCTCAAGAGCCTCTCGGAAAGGAGTATGGAGTCCTCGAAGTTGTACCCGCCCCAGGGCATGAAGGCGACGATGACGTTCTTGCCGAGCGCGAGCTCGCCCTTGTCTGTCGAGGGGCCGTCGGCTATGACCCTGCCTTCCTCGACGACGTCGCCCTTGAAGACAACGGGCTTCTGGTTAAGACAGGTGTTCTGGTTCGACCTCCTGAACTTGGTGAGGTTGTATATGTCGACGCCGCCTGCGTTGTTCCTTACCACTATCCTCGAGCCGTCGACGCTCTCGACGACACCTGGGTGCTTTGCGAGCACCGTAACTCCCGAGTCCTTCGCGACGATCGCCTCCATGCCGGTGCCCACGAGCGGGCTCTCGGTCTGGATGAGCGGCACGGCCTGCCTCTGCATGTTGGAGCCCATGAGCGCCCTGTTCGCGTCGTCGTTCTCGAGGAACGGTACGAGGGCCGCAGCGACCGAGACGAGCTGGTTCGGGGACACGTCCATGAGGGTTATGTCCTCGGGCTTGGCCATTATGAACTCGCCGCCCTTCCTCGCGGAGACGAACTCGCTCTCGAACCTGCCGTCCTTGTCAATAGGCGCGTTGGCCTGCGCTATAACGTGATCCTCTTCGTCGAGCGCCGAGAGGTAGGTGATCCTGTTCGTGACCTTGCCGTCCCTGACTTCCCTGTACGGGGTCTCGATGAAGCCGAAGTCGTTTACGCGCGCATAGGTCGAAAGCGACACTATGAGGCCGATGTTCGGTCCTTCGGGCGTCTCGATGGGGCATATGCGGCCGTAGTGGGTGGCATGGACGTCCCTGACCTCGAAGCCCGCCCTTTCCCTCGTGAGGCCTCCGGGCCCGAGGGCGGAGAGCCTCCTCTTGTGCGTGACCTCGGAAAGCGGGTTCGTCTGGTCCATGAACTGCGATAGCTGCGAGGAGCCGAAGAACTCCTTTATGACCGCGGAGACGGGCTTGGGGTTTATGAGGTCGTGCGGCATGAGCGTTTCGAGCTCGCCGAGGCTCATCCTCTCCTTAACGGCCCTCTCCATCCTCAAGAGCCCTATCCTATACTGGTTCTCGAGGAGCTCCCCGACCGAGCGCACCCTCCTGTTCCCGAGGTGGTCTATGTCGTCGACCATGCCCTGGCCGTTCCTCAAGAGTATGAGGTAGCGGACGACCTCGAGTATGTCCTCCTTCCGGAGGGTGGTGATGTCGAGGTCAACGTCAAAGCCGAGCTTCCTGTTGAGCTTGAGCCTGCCGACCCTGGAAAGGTCGTACCTCTCGTGGTTGAAGAAGAGGTCGTGGAAGAAGGCGTTGGCGGTCGCTACGGTCGGCAGGTCGCCGGGTTTCAACCTCTTGTATATCTCTATCCTGGCGTTCAGGGTCATGTTGGTGACCGGGTCGTCAGGGTGCTCCTTCCTGTACTCTAGGACCGGCCTCGTGTCCTCGCCGCCGATCCTGTCGTTAAGGAGCGTTTCCCTGAAGAAGTTCCCCATGACCTCGATGAGGAGGAGCTTGAAGGAGGTTATGCCCCTTCTCGATATCTCGTCGAGCTTGTCCCTGGAGAGTACCTGGTTGCACTCGAGTATGACCTCGCCGGTGTTGGGGTCCACTATGTCGGTCGAGGCTATGCGGCCCACGATGTCCTCGACCTCGACGGGTATGTACTTCACGCCCGCGGCCACGAGCTTCTTAAGCACGAGCCTCGTGAACTTCCTGTCCTTCTTGACTATGACCTCGCCGGTGGCCGGGTCTTTTATATCCCTGCTCACCTTCTGGCCGACGAGGAAGTCGGGCTCGACGCTCTTCATTATCTTCTTGTTCTCTAGGACTATCTCCTCGCTCGGGTAGAAATAATTGAGCATCTCCTCGATCGAATACCCGAGGGCCTTCAAAAGTATGGTGGCCGGCATCTTCCTCCGCTTGTCTATGCGGACATAGAGCCAGTCCTTCTGGTCGAACTCGAAATCGAGCCAGCTCCCGTGGTAGGGGATGACCCTGGCGGTGAAGAGCACCTTTCCGGTGAACCCCTTGGGCTTCTCGAACTCGAAGAACACGCCGGGAGACCTGTGGAGCTGGCTTACGATCACCCGCTCCGTGCCGTTAATAATAAAGCTCCCGTTTTCGGTCATGAGCGGGATCTCGCCGAAATATACCTCCTGCTCCTTTATGTCCCTGATGGACTGCGCCCCGGTCTCCGCGTCCTTGTCCCACATGATCAGGCGGACGAGCACCTTTATCGGGGCGGCGTAGGTCATGCCCTTCTGGTGGCATTCGTCGACCGTGTACTTGGGATCGAGGAGCGAATATTTGACGAACTCGAGCGAGGCGGTGCCGCTGAAATCCTTTATGGGGAAGGCGCTCTTGAAAACGGACTGGAGGCCGATGTCGTTCCTGGCCTCGGGCTTCGCCTCTGTCTGGAGGAAATGGACGAAGGACTTCTTCTGAACCTCGATGAGGTTCGGCATGCTCACGACCTTCCCTATTCGGGAGTAGTCCTTCCTCAAGACCTGTGCGGATATATGTTTAGAGGAAGCCATATTTTTAGTAACTCCTTTTTGGAATCCTATGGGATGAAAGCCGTCCGCCGGAATATCCGGCGGACGGCCCATCTGATTGGCTGCGGCCCTTCCGGCCGCCGAGACGCCATCTCGGCGCCTCTGGTGGCGTATTGCTGTAAGAGGCTGAGAGCGTTTGTTACTCGATCGACACCTTGGCGCCGGCGCTCTCGACCTGCTTCTTTATCTTTTCCGCCTCGTCCTTGGAGACGCCTTCCTTCAGGGTCTTGGGCGCGCCCTCGACCAGGTCCTTCGCTTCCTTGAGGCCGAGGCCGGTGATGGCCCTTACTTCCTTGATGACCTTTATCTTCTCGGCTCCGGCATCCTTCAGGACCACGTTGAACTCGGTCTTCTCGGCGGCTGCAGGGGCGGCGCCGGCTGCGGGCGCGGCGGCTGCTACGGCCATGGGCGCGGCAGCGGAAACGCCGAACTTCTCCTCGAGCTCCTTAACGAGCTCGGAAAGCTCAAGAACGGTCATGTTCTCGATGTACTTTATAACGTCTTCTCTCTTCAGGTCGGCCATCGTAAATCCCTCCTCAAACAAGTTATTCTATAATTTTTTGTAAGCTGGTTAAAGTGTTAAGCCGCTCCTGCCTCGGCCTTCTTCTCCTTCACGGCATTAAGCGCGTAAAGGAGCTTCTTCGGAACAGCGCTCAGGACCACGGCCATCCCGGTGACCGGGGACTTCATGGAACCGAGCATCTTTCCGAGGAGCACTTCCCTCGACGGTAGCTCCGAGAGGCCCTTTATGTCCGCGATGCTAAGGACCCTGGCGCCGAGGGTGCCTGTCTTGAGCTTGAGCTTAGGCTGGGTCTTGGTGAACTCCACTAGCGCCTTGGCTGCCGCTGCCGCGTCCTTGAAGCTGAATGCGATGGCGGTCGGCCCCTTAAGGTCCGCTGCCATGCTCTCGATCTGGGTGCCCTGGACGGCGCGCCTGGCGAGCGTGTTCCTTACGACCCTGAACTCCATCGAGGCGTCCCTCAGGGCCTTCCTGAACTCGTTCATCTCCAAAGCCTTTATGCCCTGGTACTCGGCTATGAAGGTCGCGTTCGCCTTCCTGAAGCTCTCCTGGACTTCTTCAATGATCCTGGTCTTCTCAGTCCTGTCCAACTCTCTCCTCCTTTCTGTCTTTTTTTGCAATCAAAAGACAGAAGAGTCACAAGGCAAAAAATAAAGCCGGCGCGAAGGAATACGTCTCCCTCGCACCGCGGGACCCCATGATCGGGCCCACGATTCCGCGCCTATGGCCTCGGTAGGATTTTTAAGCCTAAGCCCCTACTGTCTTTGACCGCTATTTAGGTAACAAAAGCGCCCGGGGCTAAACGCCCCAGCGCCTGATCCTCACATCAAAACTACTTGAAGAGGTTCCTTACCTCGACCGGGTTGAGCCTGATGCTCGGGCCCATGGTCGTGGAGAGGAAAAGGCTCCTCAGATAAGTGCCCTTGCTCGCCGCCGGCTTGGCCTTTACGATGGCCTCCATGAGCGCAAGGAAGTTCTCCTTGAGCTTGGTCGCGCCAAAGGAAGCCTTCCCGACCGGCACATGGATGTTCCCGGCCTTGTCCACCCTGAACTCGACCTTTCCGGCCTTAAGGTCCGAAACCGCCTTCTTGACTTCGAAAGTAACGGTGCCGAGCTTGGGGTTCGGCATGAGGCCCCTGGGGCCGAGTACCTTTCCGAGCTTTCCGACCGCGCCCATTATGTCCGGGGTCGCCACTATCGCGTCAAAGTCCAGCCATCCCTTAGATACTTTCTCAAGGAGGTCCTCTGCGCCGACGAAGTCGGCCCCCGCCTCCTGGGCCTCCACGGCCTTCTCGCCCTTGGCGAAGACCAGCACGCGGACGGTCTTCCCTATGCCGTGCGGGAGGACGACCGTGCCCCTCACCATCTGGTCAGGGTGCTTGGGGTCGACCCCCAGCCTGCCGGAGACCTCGACCGTCTCGTCGAACTTGGCGCATACGGTCTCCGGGACCAGCTTGAAACCTTCTTCTATTTCGTAAGCCTTATCGGCTTCGACCTTTGCCTTGGCGGCCTCGTATCTCTTTCCCATCGCTCTAACCCTCCACCGTGATGCCCATGCTCCTGGCAGTGCCCTCGACCGTCTTTATCGCCGCTTCGAGGCTCCCTGCCGTCAGGTCCGGCATCTTGAGCTTGGCTATGTCCTCTACCTGCTTCTTCGTTACCTTGGCCACCTTCGTCTTGTTGGGCTCCTTCGAGCCCTTCTCGATGCCTGCGGCCTTCAAGAGCAGCACGGAAGCCGGGGGTGTCTTGGTTATGAACGAGAACGACCTGTCCGAGTATACGGTTATGACCACGGGTATGATCATGCCGTCCTGGGCCTGGGTCCTGGCGTTGAACGCCTTGCAGAACTCCATTATGTTGACGCCGTGCTGGCCGAGCGCCGGGCCGACCGGGGGCGAAGGGGTCGCCTTGCCGGCAGGTATCTGCAGCTTTACCTGTCCTGTAACCTTTTTTGCCATCTCTTCCTCTCGCTATTCCGGACCGTGCAATCGGCTTTTCAGGCCTCCGGTCACGTCATCACCGCATCTCCCAGCCGGTGTGGTTAAACCCTTTTTCCAAGCTCAGGACTTCTCGACCTGAACGAAATCCAGCTCGACAGGCGTTGCCCTGCCGAAAATGCTCACGAGAACGCGGAGCTTCCCTTTGTCGGGCTTCACTTCCTCCACGACACCCGTGAAGTTGGTGAAAGGGCCGTCAATGACCCTCACGTTTTCGCCCCTCTCGAAGCTTACCTTGGGCTTGGGCTTTACGGCGCCCTCTTCCATCTGGCGGGTAATCTTGTGGACTTCCTCTTCGGAGATGGTCGGAGGCGTCTCCTGCCCGCCCACAAACCCCGTCACCTTGGGAATGCCCTTTACGAGATGCCATGTCTCGTCGTTAAGCTCCATGTTAATGAGGATGTAGCCGGGGAAGAACTTGCGCGAAGTGGTCCTTTTCTGGCCCTTTACCATGTCCACTACCTTCTCGGAAGGGACAAGCACCTCGCCGAAGAGGCCTTCCTTGCCTGAGGTCTTTATCTTCTCCTCCAGCGCGGCCTTTACCTTGTTCTCATACCCGGAATAGGTATGAACCACGTACCACTTTCTCCCCATCTACTCCCTCTTTAGCAGGCTGGTGAAAGCCCAATCTGCGTCGTCTTCAAAACTCGTCTTTGCGGCGCACAAGGAAAGTACGCCTCATTCGTTGTTTTTCGACTCCTTGCATCTTGGACTTTTTAAGCAACCTGAATGTAATCTTGAGTTTAAGCCAGTTATTTCAATATCAGGCCGACCAGTTTCGCGAATGCCATATCCACCAGGCCGAGGAACAAAGCCAGGATGAACGTGACCGCGAGCACCACCCACGTGGAGGTCATGGTCTGCTGTCTCGTGGGCCAGGTTACCTTCTTTATTTCCTGCCTGGCCTCGGCCAGAAACTCTTTAGCCCTGTCTATCTTTTCCATCTAAGCCCGTTCTCTTTCCCCTGCCCGGAAAAAAATGGCAGGGCAGGAGGGATTCGAACCCCCAACATGCGGTTTTGGAGACCGCCGCTCTACCGTTGGAGCTACTGCCCTGTCGCTCGGTTGTATTTCAGCAGGCTGCTGAAAAAGTCCATCTGCTTCGTTGTCTTCGTCGCTGGACACTCCGGCGTATACAAAATACGCCTCATTCCTCGCTCCCCTGTTCCTAATGGGGCCTCGCATCTGGAGCTTTTTGAGCAGCCTGAGCGAAATTTGTGTTCTTCTGGAACCTGTTAGCCCCGGCGAAAAGGCCGGAGGCGTGGCAAGGCCCTGCCGGGATTTCCCCGGCCACGAAAATTACTTGGTCTCCCTGTGCACGGTGTGCTTCTGGCAGAACTTGCAGTACTTCTTGAGCTCAAGCCTGTCGGGCGTGGTCTTCTTGTTCTTGGTAGTCGAATAATTCCTGCGCTTGCACTCGGTGCAGGCCAGGGTTATTATGTCCCTCATCTCATCCTCCGCAGTCCTTTACGGCCCGCCAATTCTTTATTCCGTTATTTTCGTAACGACGCCCGCGCCGACCGTCCTTCCGCCCTCGCGGATCGCGAACCTCAGGCCCTCTTCCATCGCTATCGGCGTTATGAGCGCCACGTCTATGCTTATGTTGTCGCCGGGCATGACCATCTCGGTCCCCTCGGGAAGA
>JAIOIE010000012.1 GCA_019912665.1 Deltaproteobacteria bacterium | reverse complement strand
CTGCCCCGCCTCGCCCGCCCCTCCCCCAACCCTATGTTCGCTCCGCCTTACGCCCGGGGTGTTTGAAAAAACAAGACCGAGCAGGTGTTGCTACGCGCATTTTTGATTCAATATTCCACCTTAACGAGCACGAGCCCCCTGGCAGGCGCGGTCTGGCTTGCCATTGTCCTATTCCTGGCATCGAGAATGCGGGGGATATCTTCGGGAGAGAGCTTTCCTTTGCCAACGGCAGCGAGAGTGCCTGCGATGATGCGGACCATGTGCCGGAGAAAGGCCGTGCCCCTTACCTCTATTTCCACGAGCCCGCCTTCCTTTTTCTCGATCTCTATGGCGGTGACCTCCCTTCGTGGATGGAGCGCCTCGCATCCGGCGGCCCTGAAAGACGAGAAGTCCTTCTCGCCTATGAGGTGAGAGGCCGCCTGCCGCATTGCGTCCAGGTCAAGGTGATTGAAGATATGCCAGGTGAAGTTACCGAGAAGGGCCGAGGGGTGGTCCCTGTTGATTATCCTGTATACGTAGGTCTTGCCTTTGGAGTCCCTCCTGGGATCGAACTCAGGGGCAGCATCGGACGCCTCCTTTATTACTATGTCCTTCGGGAGGAAGGCGTTCATGCCCTGCATGATATTCCAGCACGGTATGTCGGATTCCGTCTTGAGGCTCGCTACCTGGCCGAGGGCGTGCACCCCGGCATCCGTCCGGGAGGCCCCGGTTATGACCGCCTCTTTTTGCGTGAGCTTTCTTGCCGCTTCGACAAGCGAGCCCTGTAAGGTGGGGAGCCCTTCCTGAACCTGCCAGCCCGCATAGGAGGTGCCTTCGTATTCTATAACGAGCCTTATGTTCCTCATGGCATGGACCGTCGGACAGAGGCGAACCCCGTCAGATATAGTCCTTTATGAGCGCTTCGGCTATCTGGACGGCGTTCAGGGCCGCGCCCTTCCGGAGGTTGTCCGCGACTATCCACATGTTGAGGCCGTTCGGGACGGTGTCGTCCCTCCGTATCCTCCCCACATAGACGTCGTCCGTGCCTGCTGCGTCCGAAGGCATCGGATAGGCCCCCTCGCCAGGCTCGTCTACGACCGTAATGCCGGGAGACTTTGAAAGGAGCTTTTTTACGTCCTTCGGGTCAATGGGTTTTTCGGTCTCGACGTTCACGGATTCGGAGTGGCCGACGAAGACAGGGACCCTTACGGTCGTTGCCGTCACCCTGACCGAGTCGTCCCCGAATATCTTCCTCGTCTCGTTCACCATCTTCATCTCTTCTTTGGTGTAGCCGTTATCGAGAAAGGAATCTATCTGGGGAAGGCAATTGAAGGCTATCCTGTGGGGGAAGACGTTTACGCTCGGCTCCCTCATGTTGAAGAGCTCCTTCACCTGGGTCGATAGCTCCTCCATGGCCTCCTTGCCGGCTCCGGAGACCGACTGGTATGTGGAGACGACTATCCTCTTTATCCGGTACTTGTCATGTATGGGCTTCAACGCGACGACCATCTGTATGGTCGAGCAATTGGGGTTTGCTATGATGTTCTTTTTCGTGTAGAGGCCTATGTCCTCGGGATTGACCTCAGGCACCACGAGCGGCACATCGGGGTCCATCCTGAACTGGCTGGTATTGTCTATCACTATGCAGCCCGCCTTCGCCGCCTTTGGCGCATACTTCGCGCTTACGCTCGCGCCGGGCGAAAAGAGCCCGATGTCAACGCCTTCGAAGCTTTCCTTATCGAGCTCGGTCACAAGCTCCTCGACCCCCTTGAACTCGACCCTTGCGCCCGCGCTCCGCTCGGACGCCAGAAGCTTAAGCTCGCCCACCGGGAAGGCCCTCTCCTCGAGGATCTTCAGGAACTCCTTGCCGACGACTCCGGTAGCGCCTGCTATGGCCACGTTATATTTCTTCTTCTTCACTGGATGCCTCTCTCCATATTTTTGCTTGCTGAAAAACTTCGTTTTTATTCAGGCCGCTCAAAAAGCTCCAGATGCTAGACCCCATTGGAACAGGAGAGCGAGGAATGAGGCGTACTTTTCGTGTACGCCGGAGTGTCCAGCGACGTAGCCTTCGACGCAGATGGACTTTTTCAGCAGCCTGTTAGACTCCAAACTCAAAAACCTCCCCTTCGGGAGGCCTGGAAGCCGTTAAGGGCTTGTAATCTTTAATAATAAGGAAAAGCAACGGGCAAGTCAACCGCTCTCTTTGCACGGTTACGGGATTGTAGATGGGAATCCGGCTGGATGGCTATCTATTGGAGAATGTCTTCAACTTCCTGCACCGTTTCGGGTGCCTGAGCTTCCTTAACGCCTTAGCCTCTATTTGGCGGATCCTTTCGCGCGTGACATTGAAGAACGCCCCGACTTCTTCGAGCGTGTGGTCCTTGACCTCGCCGATTCCGAACCTCATCCGCAGCACCTTCTCCTCCCTGGGGGAAAGAGAGGCGAGCACCTCGTTCATGTGTCCGGTCAGGTCGCTCGTTATCGCCTCGTCATGCGGCACTGCCGCGTCCTTGTCCTCTATGAAGTCGCCAAGGAAGCTATCCCCCTCCTCGCCGACCGGCATCTCGAGAGAGACCGGCTCCCTGGCTATCCTCATTATCTTCCGGACCTTTTCGAGCGGGAGCTTCAGGGCCTCTCCAAGCTCCTCTGGCGTCGGTTCCGTCCCGTTCTCCTGATGGAGGTGATGAGACATGCGGATTAGCTTATTAAGGCTCTCGACCATGTGGACGGGTATCCTTATGGTGCGGGCCTGGTCCGCTATGGACCTCGATATGGCCTGCCTTATCCACCAGGTGGCGTATGTGGAGAACTTGTAGCCCCGCCTGTACTCGAACTTCTCGACCGCCCTCATGAGGCCGATATTGCCCTCCTGTATGAGATCGAGGAACTGGAGGCCCCTGTTCATGTATCTCCGGGCGATGCTCACGACGAGCCTGAGGTTCGCCTTTACGAGCTTGTCCTTTGCGGACTCCATCATCGAGAGGCGGTCTTCTATGCGCGCTACAAGAAAAGAGAGCTCTCCCGACGAGAGGCCTGTACGCTCCTCGACAGCCCTTATTGACGCTCTCGCCTCTTCAGCCCTGGCCGCGTCCTTCCCTGCCTTTGACTTCGGTTCCTCAAAAGCGGCGATACTGTCCAGAAGGGCCCTGGTCTCGGCCTCCGCCCCCTTTAGCTCGTCAAGCACCCTGCCGAATATGTCCGTCTTCTCGTCGATGAAAAGGAGGGCGGATACAAGCTTGCCTCCTGGCCTGGGACTACTATTCTGGCTTGAAAGCCTGGAAATGGCGCTATCGGCCTCCTCTATTTTCCTGAGGACCTCCTGCCTTTCTGTTTCGTCATCCGAAAGGACCCCCTCCTCGCACTCCTGCTCGGCCGGGTCTTCCTCCTCCTTCTCCTCGGCAAGCCTTTTCTTGAGCTTGGCAAGCTCATATGTAAGGAGCCTTGTCTTGAGGATCTCCCTTGTTATCTCGATCCTCCCCTCCTCAATGGACTTTGCGAGCTCTATTTCCTCCTCCTTGGTGAGGAGAAATACCGAGCCCATCTCCTTGAGATACGTCCTTACGGGGTCGGCAGCGGCCGGGCTTCCGCCCGAAGGGCTTTCAGAGGGCTCTTGCGCTCCTTCCTCGCCCTCCTCAATGCGTTCGTCCGCCTCGCGTTCGAAACCGAGGGCTTCTTCAGGGCCGTCCTCTTCACCAAGGCCAGGCCCCTTAATGCGCGGCCCGGCGAAATGGCTTTTCGGCCCGCTTCCGTCCCTTTCCTTATCTATTTCTTTTCCCATGAGGTCCGATCTCAAGCCTTTTCTTCATATCCCGCGCAAGTTCCGATTTTCCCGTCTCTTCGAGGAGCTTTATGCTCCATTCCGCGAACTCCATGGTCGAGGGCTTGACGCCCCCCCTGTTGAACACCGCTTTCAGGCTGTCCTTGAGCATCTTCTCAGGATCTTCAACGAACCCGTCGTCCTCGCGTAGCAAAAGCTCGGCAAGCCGCGCCTTCACCGCATCATCCTTTACGTCTTCGAGGAGGCCGCCGCTTGAAGGCGCCTTCCCCTCCCTGCAGAGGCCGGAGATTATCAGGCCGGCCTCCTTTAGGCCCGGGTCGGTAAACCGCCCTATGGCCTGGTCCACCTCCGGGCTGTAAAAGGCCGGGTGCTTCAAGAGCACCCTTAGGATAATAAGCTCGGGCCTTGGTGTCACGGAGGCCGGAACGCCCTTCATCCTGACGGCTCCGCTCCCCTCAGGCCGGCCCTTAAGAGACCCGTATACCGCCTCGACACCTATGCCTAGAGTCGATGCGACGATCGATGCGTAATGGCCCAGCTCGGCAACATCATTTATACGGGAAAGGTACGCGAGTGATTCCCGCAAATACCTTTTCTTCCCCTCAGGCGCTGTAATATCGGTCTTATCCCTCAAGCTCCGGAGATAAAATTCCATGAGGGTCGGCGCCTCTCTTATGGCCTCCCTGAGCGCCTCTGGCCCGGACAGCTTCAAGAACTCGTCCGGGTCCTTGCCCTTATCGAGGAGGACGGCCCTGCAGGCAACGTCCTCGTTCAAAAAGAGGCCGAGCCCCCTTATGGCCGCCTTCTTCCCTGCCTCGTCAGCGTCGAAGAGGCAGTATATGGAGGCCGTATATCCCTTCAAAAGCCTTACATGCTCTGGAGTCAGGGCCGTGCCCATGGTGGCCACGCCGTTCAGGAAACCGTGCTTTACAAGGGCGACGAGGTCGAAGTAGCCCTCGACCACGATGACGAAGCCTTCCTTTTGTATCGCCTCCCTGGCCTGCGAGAGGCCGAAGAGTGTTTCTCCCTTCCTGAATACCGGGGACTCGGGTGAGTTGAGGTACTTGGGCTGGACCTTGTCGTCCATGGCCCGGCCACCGAACCCTATGACCCTGCCCCTCATGTCCGTTATGGGGAATACTACCCTTCCCCTGAACCTGTCGTAATAGCCGGAGGACTTATCCCTCTTTACTATCAGCCCCGCGCTCCGGGCGGCCTCCGGGTCTATGCCCTTTCGCTTCAAGTGACCCGCAAGTCCGTCCCATCTGTCCGGGGCGAACCCTATCATGAAGGATTTTGCAAGCTCGCCCGTGAGGCCCCTGCCTTTGAGGTACTCCCTTGCCCGGGCCCCCTCCGTGGTCCTGAGCTCTGCCATGAAGTATTCGGCTGCGGCCTTGAGAGCGCTGTAGACCGCCTCCCTTTTATCGGGCGCGCCGCTCCTTACGGACTCGCTTATGGTTATCCCGTACCTCGCGGCAAGCGAGCGGACCGCGTCAGGGAAGGCGAGCCCTTCCTTCTTCATGAGAAAGGTTATTACGTTCCCCGTCGCGTTGCACCCGAAGCAGTAGAATATCTTTTTTTCCTCGCTAACCGTAAACGAGGGGGTCTTCTCCGAGTGGAACGGGCAGAGGCCGAGATGGTTTGCGCCTCTTTTCGTAAGGGGCACGTAGTCCGATACGACCTGGACTATGCTCGCCCGCTCCCTTACCTCCTCTATCTTGTCCTTGGGGATGGCCATCTTCGCGCGCCTACTTGAGCTCTACGACGGTTACGCCGCCGTTTACGGGGGTCCCGTGGTGGAACCCGCCGACAAGAGGGTTGCCCTTAAGGAACTCCTCTACAGCCTTCCCGAGCCTTCCGGTCCCCATCCCGTGGACAATCTCGACGCTCCCGAGGCCGTTCGCGTGCGCGCTGTCGATGAACTTCTCGACCTTTGGCATGGCCTCGTCCACGCTGAGGCCAATGATGTTGAGCTTCGAGGCTAAGTCCATATCGGCGCTAACGCTTATACCTTTAGAGGGCCTGCCCGCCTCGCCGCCCCTCTTCCGTAGCTTGACCCACGGGGCCCAAACCTTCAGATTCCCCATGAGGACCTCGGCCCTTTTGCCGCCAGCATCGATAGCCACGATAACGCCTCTCGAGCTCGAGCCCTCTATCGTCACCTTGTCGCCTTCCGAGGGGACATATTCCTCGGCTTTCCGCTCGAATTTCGCCTTTGCTCTCTCCTTTGCTTTCGCCACTTCCGCGAGTGTCTTTTGAGAGCCCCTGCCACGCTCTTCCCGGAACATGGCTACAGCTTCGCGTATGTCCTCGTCGGCCTTCCTTACTACCGACTCTATGTTCTTTTTCGCCCTCTCGATTATGGCCTCCCGGTTCTTCTTGAGCTTCGAGACGGCCTCATTCCTGGCTGCCTCAAGGCTTGAAAGCCTCTCCTTGATACCCCGTATCTCTTCCTTCTCCCTTTCAAGGGCCCTGATGGACTCGATGAACGCCCCTTCCTTCTCCTTTATGTAGCCTCCGGCCCTTTCTATTATGTCCTGGGGTATGCCAAGGCTCCGGGCAATGGAGAGGCCGAGGCTCGGCCCCGGCACCCCGTAAAGGAGCCTGTAAAGGGGCTTAAGCGTCTTCTCGTCGAACTCGACCGACGCGTTAAGGTATGCCCCGTTCGCCTGCGCGTAGGCCTTGAGGAGATTAAGATGTGTCGTAACTACCGTCCTCGCGCCCCTCTCCCGTAATGTTTCGATCGCGGCGAGAGCGAAGGCGCCGCCTTCTGAGGGGTCGGTACCGGCCCCGGCCTCGTCTATGAGGACGAGCGTCCCGGAAGAGGCCCTCTCAAGGAACTCCTTCATCCTCTTAACGTGCGCCGAAAAGGTAGAGAGGGAAGCTACGATATCCTGCCTGTCTCCTATATCGGAGAGTATCTCCTTAAATACAATGACCTCGCTGCCCTCCCCGGCCGGTATGGGCATGGCGGAGAGGGCCATCAGGGTAAGGAGCCCAAGGGCCTTGAGGGCAACGGTCTTTCCGCCCGTGTTCGCGCCCGATATGACGAGCACGGTTTTGTCCTCGGGTATCCTGATGTCAATCGGGATTGGCGGGGATGAGCCCCTCTTCTCCTTGAAGACCAGTATGGGATGCCTGGCTGAAAGGAGTTTGACTTCGCCCTTTTCACGGATAAGCGGGACGACCCCTTCAACCTCCCTGCCGAATAGGGCCTTGGCCTGGATGAGGTCAAGTTCGGATAGTTCCTCAAGGTCTTTTAAGAGCGAGTCGCGCTGGGAGGCTACCTGCCGGGTGGCCTCCTTCAATATCTCTATCTCCTCGGCCTTCTCCTCCCTCTTTAAAATAGCGACCCTGTTATTGAGCTCAACTAGCTCAATGGGTTCTATAAAGAACGTGGAGCCGCTCCCGGACCTTCCGTGGACGACGCCCTTGAAGGTGGTATGCATCCCCGCCTTTACGGCGAGAACGTACCTGTCGTCCCTTATGGTGATTATGTCTTCCTGGAGGTACTCCCTCGTGCTCTTGTCCGTTGTGATTGAATCGAGTATCCTCCTCGCCCGCTCCTTGTTGCCCCGTATCTCGCGCCTTATATTGTAGAGCGCAGATGAGGCGGTGTCCTTTATCTCGCCCCTCTCGTCGAGTATGCGGGTGAGGGCGTCCCTTAATTCGTTCTGCCAGGAGATGCGGCTGGCCCTTGCCGTGGTCCTCGGGTATTGGCGCTCCGCCTCCCTGGCCTCGAAAAGGGATTTTACAAGCTCAGCGGAAGTAATGTTCGAGAGCACTGAAAGGAGGTCCGGAGGGAGAAGATATGCGCCCTCCGGGTCGGTCCTGGAGAGGATGCCCCTTATGTCTCCGAACCCGCCAAGGGGGAGCGTCCCGGAAGTCTTTACAAATTCCGAGACCTCCCGGTACTCGGCATAGGCCTCCTCGATGGAATGGACGTCCCTGCACGGCCTCTGCGTGAGGAGCTTCTCCCTGCCGACAGGAGTCATGGAAAAAGAGGCCAGCTCAGAAAGGACAGACGGATATTCGAGGCTAATAAGGGTTGTTTCGTCCACGGCAATTACTGATAAGAGGTGTTTTTGCCTGCGCGGCCCTCAGTAGAGGGCCGCGCGCTTTAAAAGGCTGAGACAAGGAGCGCGTCAGGTCCTTGCGACCCTCCTGAAACCCGAGGCCTCCACCACATCGACCCCGTCGAGGATGTTGTCGAGGAGTAGGTTCATCCCGAGGCTGTCGCTCGCTATGTGCCCCGCGATAACGACGTTTACATGGTGTTTCCCGGCCTCTTTCCTGTGGTCCTCGCTTATGTGCATGCCGACGACCGTGCCGATGCCGGAATTCGAAAGCTTCTCGTAAGCGTGCTTGGACCCTCCGGTCCCTCCGGTCATGTCCACGAATACCTTGCCCGCGCTCTTTTTTTCCGAGCCCACGACGGCCTTGGGATGCATGAATACCTCTCCCATGCTGGTCATGTACTCGGGTATCTCCTTCAAGGACTTTATCACGTCCGAGACCTGGCGGGGCCTGGACTCGTCAAAGAGCCTCTGGAGGTATTCGGTCACCGCGTTGTCCGACGGCGTGTGCACGCACATGAGCGGGATATCGAGCAGGCGGGCGGCGTCCACGGCCCTCGTGTGGTTCGTGGGCATGAGCCTCCGCTCGACCTCCCTGATACGCTCGTCCATTATGTCCTCGGCCACGTTTATGGGCACGCCGTATTTGAGGAGTATTCCCGACTGCATGTCCATGACCTCGTAGAGCTTGGCCATTGCCATGCCCTCGGGGTGGTGCGCGATGATGAGGTCTATCCTCTCGCCCTTTTCCCTGAGCCTGTCCGCGAGCACAATCTCGCCCACTTCTATGTCTATGCCGACCAGGACCCGCTTTACTTCCCGTTCCGGATCGCCGTAGAGTATGCGGGAGTCGGAGTAGGGGTTCTTGAGCCGCTCGCTATCGAACCACCTCCGGTCCTTTTCCTTGAGCTCGTCGTATTCTTTTTTCGCGCGCTCGAGCTCGGCCCCGACTTCCTCGGCGCCCCTGGGGTCGAGCTCCATTCCCCTCTTTATCGCCTTCTCATATATCTCTTTTATCTTCATTGTCGAAAGAGCTCCTTCGCGTGGTGTGCATCATTATAGCCCGATTATATCGTAAGTTCTATCTTTTTGCGCCGGCCCGAAGCCGGGGAATAATTGTTTTCGGGCTTGCCGGTCTCTTCAGTGCATAACGCCTTTCACATGACTGCCGCCGCTCTTTTTTGAGATATGGTTTTTCTTTAATTCTGAGAGAATGAACTGACTGATAACCCCGTATCAGCTTTTTGTAAAAGGCCTTTTATCGCGCTGCCGCGCTCTTTTTGGGCATAAGGCTTCGCTCTCTTTCCGCCTCCTTCCTCCGGGCTCGGCCCTCCCCCATCCCTATGTTCGCTCCGCCTTATGCCCGGGGTTGTTTTAAATGCAAAAACAAAAGCGCTGTGAAATTTTTTGTCTTTAACAAACCCCGGAGGGTAAGGCGAGCGCAGCATAAGAGGAAGAGCGTGAACGGGCCGGGGCAGTCAGGAGCGAAGCGACTTTAGGGGCCCGTTGAAGCTTCCCGGCGTAACGCCGGGAAGCTCCGACACAAGAGGAAGATTTCCGGATTTGCATCCGCTCGCTCGACCCCGAAAAA
>JAIOIE010000011.1 GCA_019912665.1 Deltaproteobacteria bacterium | reverse complement strand
GACATACTGCTGGTCGTCCCAGTTGACGAAGTCGAAGCCGAGGGAAGGGAGATAGAGCGCGAATGCGGCTATCGCGGATATGAGAGCCGCAAGGAGGATAAGCTTTATAGGGTAATTTTTTTCCTGCATTCCTGATCCAGGGGTTCCGCCCCGTCCATGTCTTTGAAGGTCCTTGAAATCCATCACCCGCGGTCGTCTGCTCTCAAGCTGTTATTCCATCCGGCCCTGGCCATTTTCCTCAAGCTCCCTGATATACCGGGAAGCCTCCTTGGCTCCGAGCTTAAGGGCCCGTTCCATGCTGCGGTATGAGCTCTCCGCGTCGCCCATGTGCATGTAGACCTTCCCGATACCGATGTGAATATCAGGGTCCGCGGGGTCGAGCTCAACGGCCGTGTTCAAATCATCCAGGGCGTCATAGTATCGGCCGGCAAGGGCGTATGCCGTGCCGCGGGCCATGTAGGCTTTCTTGTCTCGGGGACTCGATGTCACGAAGATAGTAAGATCAGCGAGCCCCTCCTCAGGCCTGCCGGTTTTTGCGAGCGTTCCACCGCGGAGCAGGTAAACTTCCTTATCATAGAACGGATCAAGATTTATGGCATTGTCAAAATCGTTGAGCGCCTGGTCGAATCTGCCAACGCTGAGATGCACTTTGCCGCGGCCCACGTATCCTTTTGCCTGTTCCGGGTAAAGCCGTATCTGATTGGTCCAGAGCGAGATCGAGTCCTTCCAGACGGCGGCCTGCCTGAGGGTGAGAAAGGACAGGAGGGCCGATATTACGGCCAGGGCGGCAAGTGCGGGGGCGAACGTTCTCCTGCTTCTGCTTACGACCCAGCCTGCCCCCGCCGCAACGAGCACGGCCAGGCCCATGCCGGGGAGATAGGTGTACCTGTCAGCCGCCGCCTGCTGTCCGACTTTCATGATACCTATTACCGGGAGGAGAGTTATTATGAAATAGGACCAGGCGGAAAGGAATGTTTTGCTCCGCTTCCGCATGTAAAAGGTGAGCGCGGTAATAGCCGAAAGCGCGAGGACGTAAACTGCGAAGAGCAGGCTGATGCCCACGGCGAAGTCCTGATGGTAGAAAGGCGCAAGGTTCACGGGCAAAAGGGTCTTGTATATGTAAAAAAGGTATGCGCGGGCGGCGACATGAAGCCTGCCGTCAAGGGACAGTAGGTCTTGCGGGACCATAGCCTCGGTTTGCGACCAAACGGTAATGAGCCCGGAGGCGCAGCTCACTATGAAAAAGGGGAATTTCTCTGGCAGGATTTTTTTCCAGCCGTCCTTTTTTATTCTGTCGAGCGGATAGTAATCGAGTATGAGGAGCACCAGCGGCATGGTTATGGTCATGGGCTTGCTCAAGAGCGACAAGACAAAAAAGACGAGGGCCAGAAGATAAGATGAGGCTTTT
>JAIOIE010000010.1 GCA_019912665.1 Deltaproteobacteria bacterium | reverse complement strand
GTGACCTTGCCCCGATCCCGTGGACACGGGGATTGGTGAGGGAAAACATAGCCGGCGTCGACCGCTGGTCAAGCCCCACGAATCTCGGTCTCTTGTGGTTGCTCGGTGAAACAGACGCAGGCTCTGCAGAGGTGCAACCTGCCGAGGGATAGCCGAGTCGACGGTGCGCCAACGGCGGCATCGGGCCCCTGCCGACGAATGCCGGCAGGGGCCGCTTTCTCCGGTCAGTTGGACACCGGAGCCATACCTTGCAAACCTCGGGGTCCGGGGCAGAGCCCCGGGGCACGTCGACGAACCGAGCTACCCGGCGTGCGCCAGCTCGAACTCTGCCGGCGACTGGTAGCCGATCGACGAGTGCAGTCTCTGGCGGTTGTAGAACCGCTCGATGTAGTCGAACACGCTGGCACGGGCCTCGTCGCGCGTCTTGTAGTCCTGCAGCAGAACGCACTCGGTCTTCAGCGAGTGATGCAGGCTCTCGGCGGCGGCGTTGTCGTAGCAGTCGCCGCGGCGGCTCATGCTGGCAACCAAGCCGGCAGACTTGAGCGCGCCGCGGAACTCGGCGCAGGCGTACTGCGAGCCACGATCGGAATGGAAGATGCAGCCGGGGGTCGGCCGACGGCTTCCGACTGCCATGGTCAACGCGGCGGCCACCAGCGACACCTCCATGGTCGAGCCCATCGACCAGCCGACGATCCGTCGCGAGAACAGATCCATGATGACGGCCAGGTAGAGCCAGCCCTCTTCGGTCCCGATGTAGGTGATGTCCGAGACCCACGCCCTGTTCGGCGCCGTTGCCGAGAAGTTGCGCTGCAACAGGTCGGGGGCGATCGGGTGATCGTGCTTCGAGTTGGTGGTCCGGATGCGGAACCGCCGCGTGGCCTTCGACCGAATCCCCATGCGGCGCATGATCCGCGCCACGCGCTTTCGGCTGCAGGTCTCACCGGATCGCTGCAGCGCCTTGTGGATCCTCGGCGCCCCGTAGACGAATCGGTGGTCGTCGTAGATGGCTCTGATGAGCGGCACGAGCCTGTTGTCCTCGCGATCTCGCGGTGCCTCGTCGCGCCCGAGCCAGGCGTAGAAGCCGCTGCGCGAGACATCCAACATCCGGCACATCGACACGACCCGGAACGTCTCGCGGTGATCGCGAACGAAGACGAACCTCACTTCTTCAGCTTCGCGAAGTAGCCCAGCGCTTTTTTTAAGATGTCGCGCTCCTCCTCGGCGGTCGCGAGCTTCCGCCGCAGGTCGCGCAGCTCCTCGTCGACGGCCGTCAGCTTGCCGTGGCCGCGGAACGCCTCTGCGCCTTCATCCTCGATCTCGCTCTTCCAGCGAGTCAGCATGTTGCGGTTGATGCCCAGACCGTCGGCGACCTCGGCGACCGACCGGCCCTTCTCGACGACCTGGCGGACCGCCTCGACCTTGAACTCGCGCGTGTGCTTCTTGCGGGACATGCCCATGGGGATTCTTGCCTTGCAGAGCCTGACGGCTCCTTGAGTGGATGTCCACTTTTCCGGGGCAAGATCACGGGTGCGCGCGGAAGGGGACGGCGGCGAGCCGTTCGGCGAGTGATGCCGCGGCGCTTCAACGGAGCCGCGCGCGGGTGCGCGCGGAAGGTGGGAATACCGGACTTGTGAGAGGGACCGAGGGTCAGCTTCAACGGAGCCGCGCGCGGGTGCGCGCGGAAGGCGGTGCGAGGTCGGGGGCGACATGAGGGGGGTGCGACGCTTCAACGGAGCCGCGCGCGGGTGCGCGCGGAAGGACCAGCTAACCCCGTGCGTCGGGAGCCCTTCGGGGGCGCTTCAACGGAGCCGCGCGCGGGTGCGCGCGGAAGGGCCTGCGCCGGCGCGTTGCAGTTGCGCGCAGAAAAGCTTCAACGGAGCCGCGCGCGGGTGCGCGCGGAAGGGCCGGTGGCGGTCCACGTCACAGATGCCGGTCGACCCGCTTCAACGGAGCCGCGCGCGGGTGCGCGCGGAAGGAGACCTGGAAGGAGATGCAGAAGTGACCGCAACCGAGCTTCAACGGAGCCGCGCGCGGGTGCGCGCGGAAGGGCCTACATCGCCGACGTCACCGGCGTCTACACCGCGCGGCTTCAACGGAGCCGCGCGCGGGTGCGCGCGGAAGGCCGCCGGTCCGCACCCTGGGAAACGCCCACCCGCCTCGCTTCAACGGAGCCGCGCGCGGGTGCGCGCGGAAGGGCTACTGTTCCGGGCAAGCCGTACCGATCCTCTTGTTGCTTCAACGGAGCCGCGCGCGGGTGCGCGCGGAAGGCTCGATCACAACCAGCCCATCGTCCAGCAACGGCTGGCTTCAACGGAGCCGCGCGCGGGTGCGCGCGGAAGGGGCCAGGCGAAGACCAGCACGCTGTTCACTGCGAGAACGCTTCAACGGAGCCGCGCGCGGGTGCGCGCGGAAGGCCGCAGTGCTACGGCGCCGCCGGGTGTACCCAGTACGCTTCAACGGAGCCGCGCGCGGGTGCGCGCGGAAGGCTTTTTCCAAGACCAGGCCCCCACCGCCACCGAATAGCTTCAACGGAGCCGCGCGCGGGTGCGCGCGGAAGGTTGGTCACTGGT
>JAIOIE010000007.1 GCA_019912665.1 Deltaproteobacteria bacterium | reverse complement strand
GAGACAGACTCAAGGGTCTCGTTCAGGTATTCCCAATGAAAAAAGAAAAGGCTCTCGTCGACGGTATCGTCCCGGCCCCTGTAAATGCCCTTGATCGTAAATTCCCAGTCTCCAGGGAAGACGGTGCCTGTCAGGGTGATGATATCGCCGGGTTCCCAGCCGAACCTTTCAGCAAGCTTCCGTCCGGCTATCGCGCCTTTCCTGTCCTTTAGATACGCGTTCTTCTCCTCGGGGTTGAGGACGAATTCAGTCGCGATATCGAGGTAGCTTTCCGCCTGCACCGCGAAGTTTGCGAAGAATTTCCGCTCGTCCCCGTACACGCCTCCGAACCAGTTGCCGTATGAGAGCTTCACTACCCCCTCGACCTGCCGTATCTTTTCGTAATAGGAAAGGGGCAGCGAAAAGGAAAGGGAGATGGCGTTACGGGTTATGAGCCTGTTCGCGGCCGAGGCCTCTACCCCGGCGTACCAGGCGTCCACGACCGTCCGGAGGAGACCGAAGGAGAGTATCGCGACCGCCATGCCGAGGATGGTGAGCATGGTGCGGAGCCTGTGGCGGAAGGCGTTTCTTATGAGCACCTTAAGGAGTACCGGCATTAAGGTAGCCCTTTTCGAGGCGTCTTACGGTGCGCGCCTTCCCGGCGGCCCTCGGGTCGTGCGTGACGAGTATGATGGTCTTACCGAATTCCTTGTTGAGCCGCTCCATAAGGTGCAGCACCTCTTCCGCGGATTCCATGTCCAGGTCGCCGGTAGGCTCGTCGGCGACGAGTATGGTAGGGTCCGTGACCATTGCCCTCGATATGGCGACCCTCTGCTGCTCCCCGCCAGATAATTCGCCGGGGTAATGGTCCAGGCGCTCCGAAAGGCCCACGAGCCCAAGGAGCGTCCCGGCCCTCTCTCGCCGCTCTTTTCGCGGCATGTCTTTCAGTAGGAGCGGAAGCTCGACGTTTTCGATGGCGGTAAGGACCGGCATGAGGTTATAGAACTGGAATATGAAGCCAACGTGGTCCGAGCGCCAGGAGGCGAGCTCGGCCTCGGTAAGGTAGGTGGTCTCTATGCCGCCTATCTCGATTGTGCCGCTGTCGGGCCGGTCTATTCCGGCTATGAGGTTAAGGAGGGTGCTCTTTCCCGAGCCCGAAGGGCCCATGAGCGCCATGAAGCCGGCCTTTTCAATATCGAGATTAATATCGCGGAGCACGGGTATCACGCGGCTGCCCCGCGTGTAAGACTTGTTTATCCCTCGTATGCTCACAAGCGCGCTTTCCATTATTCCTGCCATTATTCCTGTATGATCTCTATCCTCGAGCCGTCCTGCAGATCCTCGGAAGGCGAGAGGACAATTCTTGTCCCGGGCTCCACCCCGGATACCTCCACGGCCTCTCCTATCTTTTCCCCTGTACTTACCTCCTTTTTCCTCGCCCTTCCGCCCTCGATGAGGAAAACAAAATCGCGTCCCTCCTCCGAGACGACCGACTGTCCGGGCACTGTCGGGCGCGGCTCGTTTTCTTCAGGGGCAGGGGCCCTTGACAGGAAGGCCACTTTAGCGCTCATCTCCGGGAGCACCATTTCCGTGCCGTCCAGGAACCTGACCTTGACCATGACAGAGGCCTTGGTCCTGTCGGCTGTCGGCACGATCATGTGTACGGTCCCTCTCTTCCTTTCGTCAGGTAATGAATCGAGCTGAATTTCACACGGCATCCCCGCGTATACTTTCCCAATATTCGCTTCCGAGATGTCAGCCTCGACATAGAGCGTATCCATGTCCGCGACCGTCACTACAGCCGCCTTGGCATCGGCCGCCGCGCCGATCGGGGTGACGATGTCGCCTATGTCTGCGTTCTTGGTGAGAACGACCCCGCTGAACGGGGCCCTTATTTCGGTAAAGCCGAGCGAGGCGCTGGCGCCCCGCTCTGTCGCTTCGGCGGCCTTGACACCGGCCCTGGCCGCCTCGAAAGAGGCCTCCGCCTTCTTAAGCCGGGCATCGGCGGCCTCGAAGACGCTCCGTGCAATGAACTCCATCTCCATAAGCTCCTTTTTCCTACGGAAGTCGTTCCTTGCGTCCTCGAACTCGGCCCTTGCCGCCTCCATATTGTCCCTGGAGGCCCTGAGAGAAGCCCTGGCCTCGTCGAGCGCGGCCTCAAGGTCGGAGCTTTCGAGGCGCGCGACGATCTGCCCCTTTTTGACCGCGCTCCCTTCCTCGACCCCGAGCCAGACGAGCCTGCCGGTTATTTTCGAGGAGAGCGCGGCTTTCCGTTCGGCGGCGACATAGCCGCTCGCGTTAAGTACCGTGAGGCCCTCTGAGGGGTATGTAATGGAGACCTCCGCCGCCCTTACCGATATCTCGCTCAGGGCGCGGAATATTAAATAGGCGGCGAGAAAGAGGAGCATAAGGGCGGCCCCCCAGTAAAAAGGCCTCCTGCTCCGTCTTCGGTAACCCCTTTTCCCGATAGTCTTGTCTATCCTGATTTTCGATATGTCTTCTGGCATTTTTACCTATTTGCGATTATAGCCGAAGTCCGGGAGGGCTGCGCCGCCCGCCTTTAAGCGGATGACAGGGTGGTTACGGTTGTGATATAATTCCAGTGCCGGATGGGAATGCTTCCTGCCCGGGTATGGCGCCGCCCAGGGTGTGTAAATGTTTGAACCTGTGGCGCCCATCCTTTTCAAAAGCCATCAGGAGAAGCCGTATGGCACAGGAATTCCTCAAGTTTTACGAGCGGTTCATCTCTCCTTCCCCAGACCATATCTCGATAGTCGGCAGGAATTACGAATACCTGATTGTAAGTTACGCATACCTGAAAGCCCATGGAAAGAAGAGGGAGGAGATCGTCGGCCGCAAGGTCCCCGAGCTCCTGGGTGAGACCGTATTCAAAAATTTCGTAAAAGACTACCTGGACCGCTGTTTTGCCGGAGAGGTCGTAAATTACAGGGCATGGTTCACCTTTCGGGAGGCCGGCCGCAGGTTCATGAACGTCACCTACTATCCTTATCTTGATTACGACGGGGCAATAGCAGGGGCGGTCGTAATGGCCAGGGACATAACCGATTACAGGATGGCCGAGGAGCGGCTCCGGGTCTCGGAGGAGAAATACAGGCACCTCTTCGAGAACTTAAATGACGCCGCCTTCCTGGCCGACATGGAGACAGGCTTTCTTGTCGATGCCAATAAGGAAGCCGAGGTCCTTACCGGCTGGACGAGGGAAGAGCTTCTCGGCATGCACCAGTCGAGGCTCCATCCCGCTGAAAAGGCCGATGAATACAGGCGCAAGTTCGCCGCCCACTCGGCGAAAGGCAGGGCCGCGGACTACGACGGGGAGGTCATAAGGAAGGACGGTTCCATAGTACAGGTCCAGATAAGCGCGGCCCCGCTCTCATTCGGCGAGGGCGGACGCATACTCGGCATTTTCAAGGACATAACCGAGAGGGTCGAGTACGAGCGGGCCCTTATCGACAGCAAGAACCGCACGGAGAGCCTTATTAAGGCCATGCACGACGGCTTCAGCATGTTCGACGGCGAACGGAGGTTCGTGGACGGGAATCCGGCTTTTTTCGAGATGCTCGGCTATAAGAAAGAGGAGCTTGCCGGGAGAAAGGCCCCGATGCCTTACTGGCCCGAGGAGGAGATAACCAGGATAGAGGCGGCCTTTTCGGATATGAAAGCCGGGAAGGATGGCGATTATGAGTTCGTTTTCAGGAGGAAGGACGGAAGCCTGTTTCCCGTCATCATAAGCCCTTTCTTAATAAGGGACCCGGAGGGCAATATCCTAAACTACTGCGCTACGGTCAAGGACATCACATTGAGGAAAGGGCTTGAGGCCGAGTTCATAAAGGCGCAGAAGCTCGAATCCCTCGGCAGGCTAGCGGGCGGCATAGCGCACGATTTCAATAACCTGCTCACAGGGATAATCGGCAACGTCTCGCTCGCGCTTTTCTACGGGGCCGACGAGAAGGTTTCGGGGCGGCTCAGGGAGGCGGAGAAGGCCTGTAATGAGGCCAAGCGGCTGGTGCGCCAGTTCCTTACGTTCGCAAAGGGAGGGGCCCCGGTAAAGAGCATACTGTACCTTGAAAACGTAATAGCCGACTGGTGTTCGTTCGTTACCGCTGGATCCAAATCGAAATGCGAGTTTTCGATTGAGCCCGGCCTCCTGCCGGTCGAGGCGGACGAGGGAATGCTCTCCCAGGCCCTTCAGAATATAATCGTCAACGCCGATGAGGCAATGCCATCCGGGGGCTTGATAAAAGTGAGCGCGTTCAATGCCTCTTCCGCCAGGGGCCGTCCGGTCGGCTCGCCGCATGTGTGCATACGCGTGGAAGATAGCGGCGGAGGGATACCGGAGTCGGACCTTGAAAAGGTCTTCGACCCGTATTATACCACCAAGGAAGAGGGGAGCGGGCTCGGCCTTGCCGCGGCCTATTCGGTCGTAAAGAATCACGGCGGGTTCATAGAGGTGGAGTCCACACCCGGAAAGGGTTCGGTCTTCTCCGTCTATCTCCCGGCGTCAGCCGACGCGTGCGCGCTGAGGGACCAATGCCTGCCGGCTTCGCATAATGGCAGGGTATTGGTCATGGACGACGACGAGACCATAAGGGAAGCCCTGGGGGAGATGCTGAAGAGCATGGAATGCGAGGTGGAATTAACAAAGGACGGGGCCGAGGCGGTTGCTCTTTTCGATGAGGCCAGGTCAGAGGGCAGGGGCTTCGACCTCGTCATAATGGACCTTACCATCCCTGCGGGCATGGGCGGGAAGGAAGCCGTCCGCCGCGTCCTCGAAATAGACCCCGCCGCGAAGGTGATAGTCTCAAGCGGCTACTCCGACGACCCGGTCATGTCGGATTACGGCAAGTTCGGCTTCTCCGGCGTCATCTCGAAGCCGTACAAGGCCCGGGAAATGATGGCGCTCGTGGGACGGTTTCTGAACGGCGGGGCGCACTGATTATGCTGATGGCTAGGTGGCTTGACCGCCGCATCAGCGCACCTTTTTAAAAAGCGAAGTCCGTATCGCCCGTCTCGTCAGGCCTTTCCAGCCTGAATTGCAGGCCGCGCGCATACCGGTGCATTTTCCCCTCCATATGGTCGCGGATTATCGCGGCGAAACTCTCTCTTGCGGCCTCAATGGTAATGCTCTCAGTTATGATTTCATGCGCGAGGTTCAGGGCGACATAGTTCATGGCCTCGCTCCGGCAGCGAGCCGATAGGGTCCCCCGCGTGCGCTCGGCGACCACACTCCCGTTAAATACGGCGAGGTCGTTGTGCCTGCCCGGAGGGACCTCATAGGCCACGACCTGCTCGAGCACGTCCTCGTGGGGCACCGGGAAATTATGAGGCGCCCCATTTTTTCTGATTATTATCTCAAGCCATTCGCCCCTATTTCTCCAATAAACGACCTCCCCTGTAATGCCGTCAGGGGCCCCGTACTTCCCGATCATCTCCATTGCAGCTTCCCTTGACGCGTCGGGCCAGCGGGAGACAGTATCCATAGCGGTTTTCACGCTGAAGGAATACCGCGGCTCCGCTGCCCCGATACGGCTTATCTCCGCCTCCACAGCCGCAGAGGCCAGGAGGGCGGCCAAAACGGCCGATATGGTCCATTTGCCCATTCAATACCTCCGTCCGGTCACAACAAAAGGATAGCAGGAAGGCCTGACGGCGCAAGCCCTCCTGTACTGTCCTTGTGCAGAAACGGAAAACCCCGGCTATACTTTATGAGCCGAATGAAACCCGCTTTTTGAGGCATGGTGCGCGGCTCGCTGCATGGAAGAGTCTTTTTAGCTCTGCTTCTAGAAAGGAGGATTGGCCGATGGAGCTAAGGGGAGAGGGTATCATCCGAAGGAGGCACTCAGGCAAATATACCTCTTTCTTTTTCTGTCTCGCCGTTTTTTTGCCGTTCTGGCTTGTGGCTAACGCGGCCTTTTTCGGGAACGGAGGACGCGCGCCGTTTGATGAGGCGTTTGCAGGGCTATATAGCCCCCAAGGGCAATTTGAGGCGGACCGGGCGTACTGGCAGGGCTTGATTGCGGCAATGAACCCGTCCCTTACCGAAAGGGAGGCAAGCGAGATAGGGAGGGCGGTGCTCCGCTACAGCAGCCGGTACGGGCTTGAGCCCGGCCTTGTCGCCGCGATAATCAAGGTCGAGTCCAGCGCCAACCCCTTTGCGGTGAGCAGCAAGGGGGCGCAGGGGCTAATGCAGGTGATGCCGTTCTGGAAAAGGGAGCTCGGGGTCCACGGCACGCTCTTCGACATAGACAATAACATAAACGTCGGGTGCCGGATACTTGCCGAGAACATAAGGCGCTGGGGCTTCGAGGAGGGCATAGCACGGTATTACAGGGGGAACCTCCCGGTAAGCGGCGAAAAGTACATTGTAAAGGTCAAAGCCGCGCTGGGCGGCTTCAGCTAGTTTTTTCATTGCCACCTGAACGTCCGGTGTTATATCATGAAAGGATTAAAAGCATAGGAGTGGCGAATGAAATTGGCGATCCAGGTCGGCGAGCCGCGGGGTTTCGACTCGGGCGACGGGACAAACAGGTTTACCGTAACGGTTGTGGATGGATTGAGCGGCTCAAGGGAGGTAGAAGCGATGCCCAGGGCCGCTGACATGATAGCAGGCGCGAAGACGGTCGAGATCCTGACCGAGCACTGGTTCGTGGCAGGCTGCCAGCCGATAAAATCAGGCGAGTCCGTCTTCAAGAGCCTCCTTTTCGTGCCGAGATACAAGACCAAGAGGCCGCCGCTTGAGATGCTCGCGGACGGCGAGCGCATGGTCTTCAACGCCGTCTGGAGGCAGGACGGCCAGGACTGGGACGAGGCATCGGTCAAGGCCGCGCAGGAGGGCGGCATAGAGATCGGCGGCATGATCGTGGCAAACGCCGAGAAGGTAAAAGAATAAAGGAGAGGGGTCCAGCTCTTCGAAAAAGCTCCGATCAGTTCATCCATATTCAAGGGAAAGCGGCTTCACCGCCGGTTTTTTTATGCATGCCGGCGAATACTTTCCTTTTATCGTCCTCCCTTAAACCTACACAGCTCTTTTCCCTTTCCTGCCGGTCCCGGAGGATTCCTGTTCCTTTGCCGCCGTCTTCTCCATGCTTTGGCGCGTGGTAATATCAGGCTTATTCTGTTAAGCTTACAGAAAAATCAGGGAGTTATGTAAATGGCTGTAAAGGGACTCAAGCCCCTGGCGATATTTGTAGCGGTCCTCGCCGCCGTTCTAGCCGCGTATTTCTTTTATCTGAGACCCCAGGCGCCTCCGGGGTTCATTGAAACGGCAGGGGTGGCTGAAGCGACCGAAGTCGAGCTTGTGCCTAAAATACCAGGGCGCATCGACCGGCTCTGCTGCAGGGAGGGAGAGCGGATAGAGAAGGATGCGGAAGCGGTGAGGCTCGATGAAAGGGAGCTTTCGGCAAGGGTGGAGGAAGGCAGGGCCGCCGCAGCCGCGGAGAGGGAGGCCATAGAAGAGGCCAGGGCCGCGCTCGAGAACGCGCGAGTCGAGAGGGAGGCTGCTGCGCATGAGGTCGAGGCGCTCCGGGCCGAAGCCGAGGCCGCAAGCGCGCGATTCGAGGAGGCGAGGGAGAACTTCGAAAGGACCGAGGGGCTTTTTAACGAAGGCTTCGTCTCCAAGAGGGACCTGGACGCCGCGAGGGCCGCATACGATTCGAGCCGGGCCCTCCTTGAGAGCGCAAGGTCGAGGCATAGGAGCGCGGAGGCGAACCTTCGGAACGCGGCGGTGCGCATAAGGGCCGCGGAGAGCAGGATAGCAGCTTCCAGGGCGAGGCTCGGCCAGGCCGAGGCAGAGGTGCGGGCGCTTGAAGCGCGCCTTGAAGACGCGGTGATAGTTTCGCCCATAAGCGGGATAATATCGTACAAGGCTTTCGAGGCAGGGGAATACGTGAACCCAGGCGAGGTGATATATACGATTTTCGATCCGGATGATATCTGGGCCAGGGTGGATATACCCGAGACAGGCATACAGGAGATAACGGTCGGCAGCAGGGCAGAGGTAACACCCATAGGCGGCGAAAGGACCTTTGCGGGCGAGGTAGTCGAAATAGGCCAGCTCGGAGGTTTCGCGACCCAGAGGGACGTGACCAGGGGACGCCTCGATATAAAGACCTTCAGGGTCAGGATAGCACTGGGCGATACAGGCGGTTTGCTCAAGCCGGGCATGACCGTCGTCGCCAGGATTTATTTCGACGGGGCGGATAGATGAGCGCCGCAGTAGAGACAAGGGACCTTTCAAAGAGCTACGGGGAAGTCAAGGCTCTCGACAGCGTGAGCCTCACGATACCGGAGGGAGACTTCTTCGGCCTTCTCGGCCCGAACGGCGCGGGGAAGACTACCCTTATACGGATACTCACCACCCTCATAAGGCCCACTTCCGGCTCGGCCAGGGTCATGGGCAAGGACGTGGTCCATGAGCCTTCGGCGGTAAGGGGGGAGACAGGTGTCGTGCCGCAGGCCATGACGAGCGACCTCGACCTTACCGGCTACGAGACGATGGACATATACGCCCGGTTCTACGGTATACCTAAAGCCGAGCGGAAGGAAAGGGCGGATGAGCTCCTGTCCATGGTCGGCTTGCGGGAGAGGGCAGGCGACCTCGTTGCGACCTATTCGGGCGGCATGAGGCGGAGGCTCGAGATAGCGAGGGGGCTTGTCCACAGGCCTTCCATACTCATACTCGATGAGCCGACGATCGGGCTCGACCCGCAGTCCAGGCACGTGGTCTGGGAGCTCCTTAATGCCTTCAGGAAGGCGGACAGGCTCACCATACTCCTTACGACCCACTACATGGAAGAGGCGGAGACGCTTTGCGACCACGTTGCCATAATCGACTACGGGAAGATCGTCGCGCTCGATACCGTGCCGGGTCTTAAGCAGGCCATCCCACAGAAGGACAGGGTCGAGCTTGCGGTGACCGGGGTGGACATGGAAAAGGCGGCCGAGCGCGTGAAGGCGATCCCCGGCGCGGCATCAGCGGATTATAGCGGAGAGAGCATCATCCTTTCATCGGACAAGGGCGCTGAGATAATCCCCGAGGCCGTGGACGCGCTTAAGGCCATGGGCGGCAGGGTTTCGAGGGTTACGCTGAAGGAGCAGACCCTTGAGGACGTCTTCATCCACTACACCGGAAGGCCCATCCGGGAGGAGGAAGCAAAAAAGGTGAGTATCCTCCTCGGCGCGGGCATCCCGTCCAAGTGGGGGAGGTAAGGTCTTGAGCCGGTTCATCGCGATATTCGAAAGGGACTTGAGGAAGTTCATAAGAAACCCGCTCGTCGTGGCCATGAGCCTCCTTATGCCCATAATCTATCTACTGGTCCTAGGCCATTCCTTCCAGGGCGAGCTCAAGCGCCTGCCCCTCGCGGTTGTCGACCAGGACAACGGGCCCCGGGCCGAGAGCGTCATGGACATGCTGCGCTCGATAGAGGCAGGGCCTGCGACCATCGAGATGAGAATGGTCCCGGACCAGGGCGAGGCCATGCGGGGGCTGAGGGAAGGGGACTATAAGGGAGTGCTGGTGATACCCCCGGACTTTACGAGGAAGTCCATAAGAGGGTCCGGGCCAGAGCTCGGCCTCTACCTAGATAATACCGAGGCGATATCCGCCAATGCCATACGCGCGGCCATATCCGCCGCCCTCCCTTCACTTGGAGAAGAGTTCATCCCCATACGTGAGGAGAGGTCGCGCGCCGTGCTCCGGGACATGGAGCTATACAGGAAGGTCGACTACGACCAGTCGCTCCTCCCGGGAGTCGTCATAATGGCCATATTCCTCGGCGCTATGACTACCGGCGCGTTCAACATGGTCATGGACAAGTTCCTCGGCATCGAGGAGAGCTATTTCCTCACGCCGCTTACCAAGAGGGACATCGTCATGGGCCTTATCGCGAGCGGGCTTCTCATAACGACCATACTCGCCCTGCTGGTCCTCTTCCTCGGGTCGCTTATCTCGGGCATCTATCTCTGGCGCATGCTGTCGCCGGGCTCGCTATTTCTCCTCATGTCCGTCATAGTCCTATCGACGCTCGGGCTCCAGGGGCTGATGTTCATGATAATGGGCCGGATAAACCACCCGAGGATAGTCGGCGTGCTCGGCGGCTTTCTTAACGTCATACTCTTTTTCCCGAGCGGCGCCATATACCCGGTCGAGAGCTTCCCGGGGTGGCTCCGGGCCTTCGCGATGGTGAACCCCGAGACCTACTCGGTCCACGCTATCCGGGCGCTCCTTTTCAAAGGCGCGGGGCTCGCCGCAGTGCAGTACGACATAATCTTCCTTGCCGTGTTCGCGGCCGTATCCATCTCGTCCGGCCTCTTGATCTTCAAGCGGGCGCTTTAGCCCGGTGCGTTGAAAAAAACCAGCCCCTGTGATATGTATCCCAAAGACCGGAACTGTACCGGAACCGTAACTGAAGGAGGACCGATGGAACCCAGGAAGATAACCGAAGGGGTCTTTTGGGCCGGGGCTGTCGACAGGGACCGGCGGCTCTTCGACTCACTCATACCGCTCCCGGACGGAACGAGCTATAACGCCTATATAGTTACCGGCACAGAAAAGACAGCCCTCCTCGACACGGTCGACCCCTCGAAGACTCACGAGCTCATGGCCAGGCTCGAAAAAATCGGGAAGATAGATTACATAGTCGCGCATCATGCGGAGCAGGACCACTCCGGCGCCCTGCCTGCCGTGCTCGATAAATATAAGGATGCGGTTGTGGTCGCGAGCCCCAAGGGCAGGGACCTCCTCATCGACCACCTCCACATACCCGAAGGCCGCGTGAAGACCGTAGCGGACGGCGAGAAGCTCTCCCTTGGCGGTAAGACGCTCGAGTTCATATACACGCCCTGGGTGCACTGGCCCGAGACCATATCGACTTACCTCGAAGAAGACGGCATACTCTTCAGCTGCGACCTTTTCGGCTCGCACCTCTCATTCTCAGGCATATATATCGGAGACGAAGAGAAGGTCTGCGAGGCCTCGAAGAGGTACTTTTCCGAGGTCATGATGCCCTTCAGGCCGACCATAAAGAAGCATCTTGAGCGTTTTGTGAAATACGACATAAAGACCATAGCCCCGAGCCACGGCCCTGTGTATAAAGACCCCCGGTGCATCATGGCTTCGCACGCGGAATGGGTCTCGGACAAGGTGAGGAACAGCGCTGTCATCGCCTTCGCTACCATGCACGGCTCCACCGAGGAGCTTGCGGAGGCGCTCTCCGAGGCCCTCTGGAGAAAGGGCGTGGAGGTCGAGGTCTTTAACCTCGCGCACGCGGACCTTGGGAAGCTCGCCATCGCGCTCGTGGATGCGGCTACAATCGTCATCGGCTCCCCGACTGTCCTCGGCGGCGCGCACCCGCTCGCGGTCTCTGCCGCTTTCCTCGTTAACGCGCTACGGCCCAAGCTCAGGTTCGCCACCATCATCGGCTCGTTCGGCTGGGCCGGCAGGATGCCCGAACAGATAACCTCGCATATAGGGAACCTCAAGGCCGAGATGCTTGCCCCGGTGCTCGTAAAGGGCAAGCCCAGGGCAGCGGATTTCGACGAGATAGAAAGGCTTGCCGGGGAAATAGCCGCGAAACACAAGGAGGCAGGGCTGTTTTAGGTATTCGGTTTTAAAGTTTTGACCATTCTTTTCTACGGGAGGGGGCGCGGATGAAATCATACAGGAAAGAGCTTTATTTCAATATCCCGGAGAGGGTCGGCTTCGTGAATATCACCCCGAAAGTCGAGGAGTGCCTCAAGGAGAGCGGCGTAAGCGAAGGCCTCGTGCTCGTGAATTCCATGCACATCACCTCGTCCGTATTCATAAACGACGACGAAAGCGGATTGCATAATGATTTCAGGAAGTGGCTTGAGAAGCTCGCCCCGCACGAGCCCGTCTCCGGCTACAGGCACAACGACACGGGCGAGGACAATGCTGACGCTCATCTCAAGAGGACGGTAATGGGCCGCGAGGTCGTGGTCGCCGTAACTGGCGGCAGGCTTGACTTCGGCACCTGGGAACAGATATTCTACGGCGAGTTCGACGGCAGGCGGAGAAAAAGGGTGCTTGTAAAGATAATCGGGGAGTAGCCGCGTTTGGAGAAGCTTCTTGGCCTTGCAGGGCTTTTTGTATTCCTTCTGATAGCTTGGGGCTTGAGCAGTTCACGCAAGTCGATAAGCTGGAGGCTCGTCGTCTGGGGCGTGGGGCTTCAGGCCCTTTTTGCCGTCCTCATACTCAAGACCGGGCCGGGCCTTTTGGTATTCGACTTCGCCCGGATAGTAATGACGAGCGTCCTCGACTTCACGGACATCGGCTCGCGCTTCCTATTCGGGAGCCTCACAACCGACCTCAACATCGGAGCGGTCCTCGCCTTCAAGGTGCTCCCGGTCATAATCTTCGTATCCTCCCTCATGGGCATACTCTATTACCTGAGGGTCATCCAGCTCATAGTCGCGGGCATGGCCTGGGTCATGGAGCGGACCATGAAGGCCTCCGGCATAGAGGCGTTCATGGCCTCGGTTTTCGTTTTCATGGGCATAGAGGCTGTCTCAGGGGCAAGGGAATACTTCCGGCGCATGTCCGCTTCGGAAGTGTTCGCGGTCATGACCGCCTTCATGTCCACGATAGCCGGGAGCGTCATGGCGGTCTACGCGAGCTTCGGCGCAAGCGCGGGGCATCTTCTCGCCGCGTCGGTAATGAGCGCGCCCGCTGCCCTGGTAATGGCGAAACTCATGCTGCCGGAGATGGAAAAGGGCGGGGCGGAGGTCGAAGGGAATGCCGTTCTTTTCCGGAGCGGGAACTCGAACATAATAGAAGCCGCCGCAAACGGAGCATCCGAAGGGGTGAAGCTTGCCGCCACCATCGGGGCCATGCTCCTGGCCTTCGTGGCCCTCATCGGCATGGCCAACCACTTCCTCGGCCTCGCCGGGACGTCGTTCGAGGAGATTTCGGGCTATGTGTTTACGCCCTTCGCCTTCTTGATGGGCGTGCCGTTGGAGGACTGCTTCAAGGTGGGGGAGCTTCTCGGCATAAAGATAGTCTTCAATGAATTCATCTCCTATCAGCGGATGCAGGGGATGATAGAGGCCGGGGCTCTACAGCCGCGCTCGATCGCGATTGCAACCTACGCGCTATGCAGCTTCGCGAACTTCGGGTCGATAGCCATCCTCATCGGCGGCATAGGGTCGATAGCGCCGGAGAGGAAAAAGGAGATAGCGCGCTTGAGCTTCAAGGCCCTCGCCGCCGGTGTGCTCGCGAGCTTTACGACCGCGACGATAGCGGGGATGCTGCTGTGAGATAATTAGCTTTAGAAGGATTGTTGGGTTACGCTTCGCTAACCCAACCTACAGGACTACTAAAAGAAGATATTGACAACACCTTTTCAGGTTGTCAAGATGCGCATATGCCCGAAGACCTAAAACAACAATACATTGTTAAAATGGGAGAACCATTAGGTAAATTATTTTTTGCACTTTGGAATGAGGTGGCGTGGCTTCATTATAAATGGAATGAATATCGTGAATTCTTCGACATGAAAGAATCGAGAATACATTTAATGAACGAAGCCGCACCGATGTTTTTTCGTTTTTTTCAGGACATGTTGATTGATGATATATTATTGCGTATAGCTCGATTAACAGATCCTCCCGAATCTAGGAATAAAGCCAATCTAACAATCACGCGCCTGCCGAAATTTATTGAGGAAGGAAATATTACTATCGAAGTTCAAGAATTAATAAGTAAAGCTCTAGAATCAGCAACATTTTGTCGTGACTTGCGAAATAAACGCATAGCTCATTATGACCTGAAATTAGCACTAAAAGAAGGCGCGGAATTTGTTGAACCTGCCACTAAAGAAAAGATTCAAACTGCATTGGATTCTATTGTTGATGTAATGAATAAAGTTGAATATCATTTCAGAAGGAGCACGACTTTTTATGAAATGGGATTTGTGCCTAATGCCTCTGTATTACAATTGCTATCTCTTCTTAAAAGAGGATTGAAATCTAAAAAGGAATGGCTTGAAAAATTAAAAAATGGAGAATTCAATCCAGATGATATGCCTGGTGAGATATAAAAAATGCAAAGGCCATGACTTAATCTGACAATCCTCAAATGCCTGCTATACTTTCCTGGATAGCGTGAAAAGGAGGAGTCAGATGACCACCGAGTAGAAGATAATCAGAACAAGCCTGTAGGTTGGGTTGGCGAAGCGTAACCCAACTCCGATCTATTCCTCCCCCACCACCCTTACCGCCCCGATCTCCAGCAGAGGAAAAAGCAGATTCGCCGCGCCGCCGTGTTCGACTATCCGGCCGTTAACCACCCGGTCCACATTTACTCCGGTAAAGGCGACCGGCTTTCCGGTCGGCTTCATGCCGAGCCACGAGCCCTTGTGCGTCCCTCTCGCAATTATCAATGACGCCACCCATTCGCCCTCGGCTATCTGCCGCTCGATGGTAACATGGAGGTCGGGGTAGGTCTGGCGGACTCCCAGTATATGCGCCTTTGCTCCCTCGATGCCGACGGCGTGTCTTTTGCCGTCCTGCACCTCGACATATTCCGGCGAGATGAAGCGTTCAATCGACTCCACATCGCCTGTATTAACTACTTCCTCATAGAACCGGCGAACTAGCAGTTTGTTTTCTTCAAAAGACATCGCAATCCCTGATTAAATAATTTTCCCTTTTCGAAGGGGGATTAATATTAATCCCGATGTAATCTCCCCGGGCCCCTTTTTAAAAAAAAAGAGGGGAATTCTAGGACGCGTTCCGCGCCCCAGCCTACCTTATCCCCTCTGCCTCGAACCTCGGCTCTCCCTCGATAAGGACTTCTATTTTCTCCTCGCCCTTTATCACCTCAAAGCTGGGCCTGAAGAAGATGAAGTCCTGGTGAAAGGGCACGCTCACCTTGCCTCCGAACGACGAGTTGTCGCCGAGCGCGATATGCACGGTGCCGAGTATCTTCTCGGTCTCCAGTATGTTGTCCGGCCTCGATGCCTTCTCGTTCGTGCCGATCCCCAGCTCAGCGATATTGCCGCATAGAGGGTTCGCCTCTATCCTCTCCCGGAGCTTCCTTGAAAAATTGTCATTCCCGACCACCTCGACAACGGTCCCTTTCTTCACAACCAGCTCGACAGGCTTATGCAGCCGCCCGGTCGGGGCCCATTCGAGTATGAGGACCCCCTCGGCAGTGCCCTCGACCGGCGCAAGGAACGCCTCCCCTGCGGGGAGATTGCTGAACGAGCCGCGTTCGATAAGAATACCGGTATCCGGGAGAGCGTCCCGTCCTTTTATCGAGAAGCTTATCGATGTGCCGTTATGCGAGGTGATGACCGCCGTATCAGCGCCCGAGATCATACGCACAAGCCTTTTGGTCCGCCTCTCGACCTCTTTCCAGTCGGCTGTCATTGCGCCGGCGAGCATCTCGCGCTCGAATAGCGGCATGCTCGCATAGCGCACCCCCTTTATTCTGGTAAGAAAGTCCCTGAACCTTGTGTGCGAGGTCGAGTAGTTTGAGAGGGCGATGATTGCGTCCGGCGACTCGGCGAGTTCCCTTATTACGCCCTCGGCCTCGCTAAGGTCCCGTGCCGCAGCCTCTTTCCTTAAAATCTTTTCGAGCGTACCTCTTTTTTCCAGTTCACTTACGGCAGCGCTTCCGAAGGCAGCCTCCCATAGGGACTTCGGCGGCTCCTTGCCGTGGCTCCCGACAGCCGGGAACTCGAGATAGGACGTTTTGCAGAGGGCGCTACCTATTTCGGCTACTTCCTTTGCAAGCGGCACGAGGGCTTCCCTTTTCTTCCGCTCTTCAGGCGGCACTGTATCAGGGTCTTCAAGGAGGTCGGTAAAGACCAGCACCTTCTCGTCCTTTTTTACCCCCAGGTTGACTGTAAATATCTTCTCTATGGCGTTATCGGGCATTTTGGCCTCCGTCTTTCTTTTCGCTGCCTGGATTCCGGCAGGACAGTCGTACCATCAATATATCATCGGGCGACTTGTTGTCAATCCGCTGGAGCCCGCCCTTGTTCAAAATATTGACATGGGTTGTGAGTTGTTCTATAATGCGTGCCAAAATACAGGCCCGTCCATGCACCAGCACCCGGAGAACCGTTCATGAGTTGCTCTATACTTCTCGTTGAGGACGAGGAATCAGTCCGCGAATCCCTTAAGGAAATCCTCGAGATGAACGGGTATGGCGTCATTGCTTCGCCGACCGGCGAGGAAGGCATTGAGCTTGCCCGGAAATCCGATTTCGACATAGTCCTTTCAGACCTCATGCTACCCGGCATGAGCGGCATCGACGTAATCCGTTCGATAAAAGCCCTATCCCCTGATACCGCCTGCATAATCCTTACCGGCAACGCTTCGGTCGAGAGCACGGTGGAGGCCATGAGGCTCGGCGCGTTCACTTATATTGAGAAGCCCATAGGTAAGGACAAGCTACTTGTAACGATGGAGAAGGCCAGGGAGGTTCGCAATAACGCTAAGCAGGCCAGGGAGGTCCCTTTACTTAAGGAAGAGAACTCGAAACTCAGGGACGAGCTCAAGAAAACCTGCACGACGGCCATCCTCGGCACAAGCCATGAGATACAGAGGATACGGGACATCATAGACAGGATAGCCGACACCGACTCTACGGTCCTCATACTCGGCGAGAGCGGCACAGGCAAGGAGCTCGTGGCCAGGGCCCTCCATTACGGAAGCTCCAGGAAAAATAAGCCCTTTGTCCCCATAAACTGCGGCGCCATTCCCGAAGACCTACTCGAAAGCGAGCTATTCGGCTATGAGAAGGGCGCCTTTACCGGCGCGATAGCCACGAAGATAGGCAGGTTCGAGGCCGCGAACGAAGGGACCGTCTTCCTTGACGAAATAGGAGACATGAGCCCCGGGCTCCAGGTCAAGATACTCCGGGTCCTCCAGGAGAAGGAGTTCGAGAGGGTCGGCGGCAGGAACACTATAAAGGTTGATGTAAGGGTCGTGGCCGCCACAAACCAGGACCTTGAAAAGGCGGTCGCGGAGAAAAAGTTCAGGAACGATCTCTACTACAGGCTGAACGTCATCCCGGTAAACCTTCCGTCCTTGAGGGACAGGAAAGAGGACATCCCGGTTCTCATTGACCACTTCATCGAAAAGATATCCACCCGGAAAAGGAAGAAGATAAAGGGGACCTCTCCTGACGCGATGAGGCTCCTTGAGACCTATGACTGGCCGGGGAACATCCGGGAGCTCGAAAACCTGATAGAGAGGCTCGTGGTCCTCAAGGAGGACGGGAGCTCAATAACCCTCCGCGACCTGCCCGACAAGATACGGCAGGCTAAGGCCGAGGGCTTCACCCTGAACGCAGGGTCGGTCAACCTGACCGACAAGGGCATAGACTTCAACACGGCCGTCGACAATTTCGAGAAGGAGCTCATAATCTCGGCCCTCCAGAGAGTGAACGGCATAAAGAAGAAGGCAGCCGAGTACCTGAACCTCAACAGGACCACCCTCATCGAGAAGATGAAGAGGAAGGGGCTCCTTGAGCAGTTTGATTCCGCGGAAGCCGCCGAAAGCGAGTTTGCCGGGTCATGAATTTGACATCCAGGGGGCCCGGCCACCTGAAAACACCCGCTTAGACCCGCAAAGCCAGCTTTGAATATCTTGGCAAACCACCTCATCGTTTATTCCCAACCGGCTGAAATGTTTAGATAAATAAGCCGCCGACCCTTCGCCCTGTTTAATCTCCGCCCTTGACTGGCATGGTAGTTGCAAAAAGCCTTACCCGGTAACCACACCCATGCCATGAGAATATTCTTCGCCATATTGATATCCATCCTTTCAGTCCCGCTATGGTCGGCTGTTGAAGCGGCGGAGATAATCGCTATCCGCGCTTCCGAGCAGGTCGATTTCCACAGGCTTACCCTCGTTTTCTCCGAAAAGGTCGAGACCGATATGTCGCGGAAGGGTGATAAGCTCTTCGTCCGCATGAGGGACATAAGGGCCGGCGTCATGAGCAACTTCCCTTCGACCGGGTATTTCAAGGTAAACGGCTTAAGCCGCGGGTCCGACCCCACGGGCATCTTCGCCACACTCGAGATGCAGGTCATGGAGGGATCGGTAGTACGGCACTCGATGCATTCCGGGCCTTTCAGGCTGATGGTAGACGTGTACCCGCCGGCCGCTCCTGAAGAAAAAGAGGATCAAGAAGATAAACGGAGGCCGACCGTTGAGGCCCAATTCCTCAAGCCCCCTCCCTCCAGGCTCGTTGCCTTCAACGATTCCTGGAGATGGGTCTACAGGAACAAGGCAATGGAAATCCTTAAGGCCGAGCTTTACAGCGACCCGGTCTCCGGGGCGTTCAGGGCCGTACTTGGGCTTAACCCCGGAGATGGCGAGTTCCTTGATTCGGCGGTGAAAGCCGCATCGGAGCACAGGAAGAGTGGTGAGCACGGGAAGGCCGGCGTCCTGGATGCCATAATTGATTTCACCAGAGGAAAGACGGCCCCCCCCGAGCTCGACATAGCGCTCCGGTCCAACCCCGACCCGCTCTATTCACGGCTCGGCTATTTCGTGCTTGGCGACCATTTCGAGCGGAAAGGCTTCTATCCCGAAGCAGCCGGCAAGCTCACGCGCGCGGCGGAGGGAGAGGACAATCCCCTCAAGGGCGAGGCCCTCTTCAGGAAGGCGCGCATACTCTTTTTCGAAAGAAAATACGCGGAGGCCAAGGAACTCTTCATGGCCTCGCTGGAAGCGGGCTATAAGGGCTCAGGGGTATGGCTTGCGAACACGGCACTCATAAAGGGAGAGATCGAGAGCGCGAGGACCTTTTACAGGGAAACCGCCACCTCTTCCGTGCGTCTTGATACGGTATCGAAGCTAAGCCTCGCCGACATGCACCTCACCATGGGCGACTATGCGGAGGCCCGCAGGATATACGGCGAGATAAGCGCGGGATATCCGAAGGACGGTTTCATCGGGGTATTCCTGTCTCTCAAGGAGGGAGACACGCTTCTCGCGGAAGGCAGGGCAAAGGAGGCGCTCCATATCTATATCGGGGCAAAAGGAAGGTTCATAGGCGAAGAGTGGGCAATGGCCGCGCTATCGCTTGCGGACGCGTATTACATCTCCGGAGAGACCGGTTCTATCGAGGAGGCCGAGAGGCTTTACCAGACCATTGCCGCAGGGGGCTTTGCAGCCTCCGAGATAACGTCGCTCAAGCTCCTTTCGGCCAGGATACGGCTCGGAAAATTTCAGGAGGGCTATGCCTTCTTCAAGGCGTTCAACGGCAGATACCCGCTCAGCATCTACAGGCAGGACATGGACCTTCTTTCCTCGGTCCTCTTCTACGAATGGCTGGACTCCCTTTACCAGAAAGGCGACCACCTCGCGGTAGTGAAGCTCTTCCTGGACGTCCCTCTCAGCGCGCCTTTCGGCAAGAAGGCCGAAACCTATCTCAAGGTCGGAAGGTCGTGCATGGCGGCAGGCTTGAGAAACGAGGCCGTCAATATGCTCGACAACGCCGTTAAGCTCGGAAGCGGACAGGTCGCCGAGGAGGCGATGCTGGCGCTCACCAGGGTCTATATCGAGCAGAAGGACACGGGCTCGGCTGAAAGGATGCTCAAGGCCTTCAGGGCGAAATTCCCGGCTGACGGCAGGGAAGCCGAAATAAGGGAGCTTGAGACGCTCATCGCCTTTGAAAAAGGGGAGTACGAGAAGGTCTCACGCGAAAAGGCGGGAACCGGGCCCGGGGGCATTTTAATGAAAGCCGAATCGAGCTACCGGGCCGGACGGACGGACCAGTCAGTCCCTCTCTTCGAGAGCGCGGCAAAAGGGTTCAAGACGGAGGGGAACGAAAGGGAGGCTTCAAGGTCCTTCCTCAAGTCTGCCGACGCACTCTTCGAGGCCGGTAAGTTTGCGAAGGCGGCCGAGGGGTACAGGCAGGCGATAGGGCACATGGATGCAAAGGAGACCGCGGACAGGTCCTGGGCGCTCTACAGGATGGCCCAGTGCTACGGAAGGCTCGGTCGCGATGATGACAAGGCGGCGGCGCTCAAGGAGCTTGAAGCGCTCGGCGGCGAGCTGGCCCCGTGGTCCGATGCAATAATGAAAGACCCGGCAGCCATTTAAGGAGGCATGATGACCACGCAGGTACCAATTGAGCTCCTGAACGACGCATTCAACGTATTCAGGGACGCTTCCAAAAAACTCGAGCAGCAGTACTCGCTCCTGGAGACCAGGATCGAGGAGCTGAACGCGGAGATCGCGGAGAAGAACAGGGCCATAGAGCGGTCGAGGAGGCTTGCGGCAATGGGCGAGATGGCTGCCAGGATAGCCCACGAGATAAGGAACCCGCTCGGCTCAATGGCCATATTCGCGACCCTCCTTGAAAGGGAGCTCACGGACGAGCCGGACAAGGCGAAACTTGCGGAGCATATAAGCAAGGGCATAAAGACGCTCGACAACCTTCTTTCGAACATGCTTCTCTTTGCCGGCGCGCCCGAGGCGAAGCTCAAGCCGGTTGACCTTAAGGACATAGTCGAAGACGCCATACTCCTGGCGGGGGACAGGGGAAAGGACGGAGTGGAGATACGGGCCGCCCACAAGGGACGGAAACGCGTCATGGCCGACCCGAACCTCTTAAGGCAGCTCTTCCTTAATCTCATCATAAACGCGCTCGACGCGGTCGAGGAAGACGGCAGGATAGGGATAAGCGTCGATACCGAGACCGAAGACGGCCTCGTGGTAATAAAAGTGAGCGACAACGGCAGGGGCATTCCACGCGAACAGATAGACAGGATATTCGACCCCTTCTTCTCTACGAAGGAGAGGGGCACCGGCCTCGGCCTGGCGATAGTCTCCGCGGCCGTTGAGGCGCACATGGGCCGCCTGGAGGTCGAGTCGGAGCCAGGCAAGGGCACAACGTTCACGCTCGGGCTGCCGGCGGGAAGGGAGTATTTGTCATGAAGAGGGTCCTTGTAGTTGACGACGAAGCGGGGATGAGGGTCGCCATAAACGAGGCGCTCTGCAGGAAAGGCTACGAGGTGGAGCTTGCCGTGGACGGCAGGGAGGCGCTTAAAAAGCTCCCCAGGGGGTTCGGCATGGTCATAAGCGACGTGAATATGCCGGGCCTCGGCGGCATGGAGCTGCTGCGCGAGGTAAAGAAGGTCTCTCCCCATGTGCCTGTCCTCCTCATAACGGCATTTGGAACGGTCCAGAAAGCGGTGGAGGCGGTGAAGGAAGGTGCTGTGGACTTCATCTTGAAGCCCTTCAGCCTGCAATCGCTCGAAGAGACCGTCGAGAAGGCGTTCAGGATGAGGGAGGGCATATCCGGTTTCGAGACCAGGGGAAAAAAGATGCTCGCAAGGGCCCCGGTCATGCAGAAGGTCGTGTCCATGGCGATGGTCGCCGCGGCGAGCGACGCAACCGTCCTCGTCTCGGGCGAGAGCGGCACCGGGAAAGAGCTCCTTGCCCGTTTCATACACGAGAACAGCCCGAGGCAGAAGATGCCCTTCGTGGCCGTAAACTGCGCGTCCATTCCCGAAGGCCTCCTCGAAAGCGAGCTGTTCGGTCATGAGAGGGGCGCCTTTACAGGGGCCCATGCGCTCCGGCAGGGCAGGTTCGAGCTTGCGGACAAGGGCACCATACTCCTTGACGAGATTAGCGAAATGGACATAAAGCTCCAGGCCAAGCTCCTCCGAGTCATACAGGAAAAGGAAGTGGAGAGGGTTGGAGGGAGTTCGCCCGTGCCCCTGGACATTCGGATAATAGCCACGACCAACAGGGACATGAAAAAGGAGGTCAGGGAGGGCCGCTTCAGGGAGGACCTCTATTACCGCCTCAATATATTTCCGCTTACGCTCCCTCCGTTACGCGAGCGCGGCGAGGAGATAGAGTTCCTCGCGAATCATTTTATAAAAAAATTCAGCGCCAAGTACGGCAGGCGCCTTGAAGGGGTCTCCCCTGAGGCCATGGAATGCATAAAAAAATGCGAATGGAAGGGCAACATCAGGGAGATGGAGAATACCCTTGAGCGGGCCGTACTCCTTGCGGAGGGGAGGACCCTTGAAGTCGAGCACATACTGGTTTCCCCCGTGCCCTCAGGAGAGGAGGCGCCTGAGAAGCAATCCATGGAGAGGAATACGGATGACGGCGGCGCCAATTTAATGACGCTTTGGGAGATGGAAAAAGGGCTCATAACCCGCACACTCGACGAAGTCGAGGGAAATAGGACCCAGGCGGCCAGGATCCTCGGCATCTCTGTACGGACCCTCAGGAATAAACTCAAGGAATATGGGCAGCTTTTGCCAGGGTAGGAAAAAATTTCCCGAGGCGTTCATTTTTCCAGGCTCAAGGGATTACAGGTTTGAAGGGTTGGATGTGTTTGGTATGGTATTTGCTATTAATTCTATCCGCTAACCGGAATCAGCCTTTTTTCTTTAAAACAGGGGTAAGCCATGCCAGCAGGTCTATTCGATAACAAGGCAATTACGGTCCTCACCAATTCCATGGACTTGAGGGCCGCAAGGCATAAGCTACTCACTTCCAATATCGCCAACCAGGAGACCCCCGGCTACAGGGCCGTGGATATAAACTTCGAGGACGAGCTGAAAAGGCGGGAGGGCGGCGCTCCTTCCGTCGGGCTGGCAAGTACCAGCCGCGGGCACATGACCGGCTACTACAACTCGTCCGCGCCGAGGGTCCTCGACAGGGCTACAGACCTGCCCGGTTTTGACAGGAACTCGGTCGGCATCGAGGCCGAGATGGCGAGGCTTTCCGAGAACACCCTCATGTACACCGTTTCTTCAAAGCTCCTCAAGGGCAAATTCAACGGGCTTATGAATGCGATAAAGGAAGGAGGCATATAATATGTCCGATCTCTTCTCAGTGGCGGCCTCGGGCATGGAGGCCCAGAGGCTCAGGATGAACCTCATAGCCAGCAACCTCGCTAACGTCGAGACCACGAGGACCGCCAACGGCGGGGCCTACAGAAGGAAGGACATAGTCTTTGCCGCCGAGAACCGGGGCGACTTCGGCAGCCTCCTGAAAGAGGCCTCCTCCGCATATAATACCAAGGTGAAAGTGGCGGGAATAATAGAGGACGCCAGGCCTCTTAAATACGTATACGACCCGGCTCATCCGGACGCCGGGAGAGACGGATACGTTGCATTTCCGAACATCAACGTGGCCGAAGAGATGGTAAACATGATAGCGGCTTCAAGGAGCTACGAGGCGAACGTAACCGCCTTCAAGGCGACGAGGGAGATGGCCCTGAAGGCGCTGGAGATAGGCCAGTAAGGGAAGCTTTAAAAAAAGGAGAACGGAAATGGTAGATTCGATAAAAGGCGCGCTCAGCGCGGAGTTGAACTCCCTCGGCAAGGCAACCTCCGAGGCCGCATCCGGCACCGGTTTTTCGGACGTCCTCAAGCAGTCGATTGAGAGCGTAAACAAGCTCCAGACCGACGCCGACCAGGCGATACAGGGGCTCGCCTCCGGGCAGGTCAACAACATACACGATACCATGATAGCCATAGAGAAGGCCAATCTCTCCTTCAACCTCATGCTCCAGGTCAGGAACAAGCTCGTCCACGCGTATGAGGAAGTAATGAGGACGCAGGTGTAACGGATGGAAAAGCTTCTCCAGGATTTAAAAAAGTTCGTAGGGCAGAGGCCGGCTATAGTGCTCGCCTCGGCCGCGGCGGTCATAGCCGCGGTCGTGGTCCTCATACTCTGGAACCAGGGGCCGGAGTACCAGACTCTCTATACCCAGCTCTCGGACGAGGACGCCGGCTCGGTAATCGAGCGGCTCAAGGAGAAGCGGGTCCCGTACAAGGTGGACGGCGGGACGATAAGCGTCCCGGCGGACAAGGTGTACGAGACCAGGATGGAGCTCGCGGGAGAGGGGCTTCCCCAGGGCGGCGGCGTAGGTTTCGAGATATTCGACAAGACCTCGTTCGGCATTACAGATTTCGTGCAGAAGGTCAACTACAAGCGGGCGCTCCAGGGAGAGCTCGCGAGGACCGTAACCCAGATAAAGGAGATAGAGAGCGCGCGGGTCCATCTCGCGCTCCCGGAAAAGGGGGTCTTCCTTGACGACCAGAAGAAGGCGCGCGCCTCGGTAATCGTAAAGCTCAAGGCAGGGAAGGAATTGAGCCAGGGCCAGGTGAGCTCGATAGTGCACCTCGTGGCGAACAGCACCGACAACCTCAAGCCCGAGGACGTGGCGGTCGTCGACACTTCCGGGAGGATGTGGACGAGGGAGGCCGGCGACGACGCGTTGATGCTGTCGGGGACGCAGCTCGAGTACAAGAGGTCCATCGAGAACGATTTCGAGCAGAGGCTCCAGAGCATGCTCGAGAAGGCCGTGGGCGCGAACAAGGTCGTGGCCAGGGTCGCGGTCGAGGTGGACACGAGGCACGTCGAGAGGACGGAGGAAAGGTTCGACCCGGACGGCCAGGTCGTCAGAAGCGAGCACAGGAACAAGGAAAAGAGCATCGGCGCCACCGCCCCGGTCGGCATACCAGGAGTCCTCTCGAACCTCCCCGAGACCGCGGTTGAGATGCCACAGGCGGCCGCCACACCCGCCCAGACCCAGAGGCAGGACGAGCTCATAAACTACGAGATAAGCAAGGTGACGAGCCGCGTGGTCGAGCCTGTAGGGTCCCTTAAGAGGCTCGCGGTCTCAGTGCTGGTGGACGGCACATACCAGGCCGTAAAGGACGCCGAAGGTAACGAGACGAGGGTCTACTCGCCGAGGACCGACGAGGAGCTCTCGAAATTCACCGAGATGGTCAAGGCCGCGGTCGGCTACGAGGAATCGAGGGGCGATACCGTCGTCGTCGTCAGCACGCCTTTCGACCAGGCCGGAGCGGAAATGGCTGCCGCCGCGCTCGAAGCCGCCCAGGAAACCAGGGAGTACATCCCGCCGCACCTCGTGCCGGTGCTCATCAAGTACGCGACCGTGATATTGATAAGCCTCTTCATCCTGCTCTTCGTCGTGCGGCCCCTCATAAAAAGGGTCACGAGGGAGACGATGGCGCTTGAGGAGATCCAGAGAAAGCTGCCGCAGGCACTTACAGCGGGCGGCGGCGAGTTGAGCGAATCCACCGTAGGCGCCGACAGGGACTCTATCGACAGGCTTAAGAAGACAGTGAAGGAGAACCCGCAGCAGGTGGCGATGGTCCTCAAGAGCTGGATAAAGGAGAAGTGATGGCCAAGGAGCCGAGGCTTACGGGGCCGGAAAAGGCCGCCGTCCTCCTCATGAATATCGGCGAGGAGCTGGCGAGCGAGGTCTTCAAGTTCATGACCCCCTCCGAGATGCAGCTTCTGGGCGGCATGATGGTCAGGAAGGAGTCCGTTTCGCTCCAGATGGGCCGGCACGTCGTTGGCGAGTTCATAGAGATACTCGACAAGGGCGAGCTCTTCGTCGAGGGCATCGAATTCACGAGAAACGTGCTTGTCAAAACGCTCGGCCCGGAAAGGGCCCAGTACATACTGGACCAGATAACGAGGGAGATGGGCGGCGGCGGCATAGAATCCCTCAAGTGGATGGACCCCGCAATAGTCGCGAACATAATAAAAGACGAGCACCCGCAGATAATCGCCCTGATACTCGCGCACCTCGACGCGGACAGGGCCGCGATGGTGCTACTCAACATTCAGAACGAGAGGCTGAGGGGCGAGGTCATGCTGAGGGTCGGCAATTTAAAGAGAATACCCCAGGCCGCGGTAAGAGACCTCGAGGCGCTCATAAGCGAGCAAATGCTCTCTGCCGAGTCCAGCCAGGGCGCTTCGGTCGAGGGAGTGAAGCTCGCCGCCGAGATACTCAACCAGGTGGATTCGAAGGCGGAGGGCGAGATAATAGACGCGATAGAGAAGGCGAGCCCGGACCTGGCCATGCGCATACAGGAAAAGATGTTCGTCTTCTCGGACCTCATGGAGGTCGACGACAGGGGCCTGCAGCTCATAATCAAGGAACTCAGCGGAGACGTGCTCTGCCTCGCGCTCAAGGCCGCGGACGAGGCCATAAGGGACAAGTTCCTGGGCAACATGTCCGAGAGGGCTTCCGAGATGCTCATCGAGGACATGGAGGCCAAGGGCCCGGTCAAGCTCTCGGAGGTGGAGAAGTCACAGCAGGAGATCATAAAGATAGCGAGGAGGCTCGAGCAGGAAGGCAAGCTCGTGAGGTCCGGAAGGAGCGGGGATGTCCTCATCTAACATTATAAGGAACAGGGCCGTGAGGATAGTACCCGAGCCGTTCGCGCTCATACCTGCCCAGGAATTAGAGCCGCAGGAGAAAATCGAGGACGTCGGCAGCCGTATAGAGGCCCTGGAAAAAGAGGCTTACGAGAGCGGCTTCAGCGCCGGCGAGAAGGCCGGGTTCGAATTCGGCCTCAAAAAGGCCGAGGTCCATTTCAGCGGCCTCGAGGGGCTCGTAAGGGATCTCGCCTCTTTCAGGGAAACGCTTTATGCCGAGTGCGAAAGAGAGATAACCGCCCTCGCGCTGGCCATAGCCGGGAAGGTCGTGCAAAGGGAGGTCGAGGCCAGGCCGGACGGGGTACTCGAATGCGTGAAGGCAGCGCTCAGGGCGGTAGCGGCAAGCGGCGAGGTGACGATAAGGGTCAACCCTAAGGAGTTCGAGGTCATAAATAATTTCAGGCCCGAGCTCATGAGGCTTTCCGGCGGCCTGAGGGGGCTCGGCGTCGAGCCTGACGAGCTGGTACAAAGGGGAGGCTGCCTCGTGTCCACGACCTGCGGCGAGATAGACGCGACGATCGCGTCCATAACAGAGGAAATTGAGGCGAAGCTCAAGGATGCATACGCGCGCGATTGAATATCTCCAGAGGCAGAGGAATGCCGTCGGGGAGATAAACCCCGTGAGGGTGCACGGAAGGGTCACGAGGGTAGTCGGCCTCGTGATGGAAGGCCTCGGCCCGGGCTCTTCGGTAGGCGAGTTCTGCCACGTATACCCGAAGGACGGCCATGAGCCCATACAATGCGAGGTCGTCGGCTTTTCGGATGACAAGATACTCCTCATGCCGCTCGGAGACGTCAGGGGCATCGGGCCGGGAAGCAAGATAGTATCGAAGAGGGTGAGCGCCTCGGTCAAGGTCGGCCCCGGACTTCTAGGGAGGACCCTTGACGGGCTCGGCTCTCCCCTGGACGGGCTCGGCTCCTTCGAGGCCGAAACCGAATACCCTCTTTATTCAACCCCTCCGAACCCGCTTTCGAGAAAGAGGATAGAGGAGCCGCTTAACGTCGGCATAAGGGCGATAAACAGCATTCTTACCGTGGGCAAGGGGCAGAGAATAGGCATTTTCGCCGGAAGCGGCGTTGGAAAAAGCGTACTCATGGGCATGATGGCCCGGAATACCGAGGCCGACGTGAACGTCATAGGCCTCATAGGCGAGAGGGGCAGGGAGGTCAAAGAGTTCATAGAAAAGGACCTCGGCGAGGAGGGCCTGAAGAGGTCCGTGCTGGTGGTCGCGACCTCTGACCAGCCGCCGCTCCTCCGGATGAGGGCGCCGATGGTGGCTACGGCCATTGCCGAGTATTTCAGGGACCAGGGCAAGAACGTCCTCCTCATGATGGACTCCATATCGCGGTTCTGCATGGCCCAGAGGGAGATAGGCCTTGCCATAGGCGAGCCGCCGGCCACGAAAGGCTACCCGCCTTCGGTCTTCGCTCACCTGCCGCGGCTCCTTGAACGGGCCGGCACGTCCGAGGGGAAGGGGAGCATAACCGGGTTCTACACGATACTCGCTGAAGGCGACGACGTAAACGACCCTGTTGCCGACGCCGCAAGGGCGGTGCTGGACGGTCACATAGTCCTTTCGAGGGAGCTCGCCCATAACGCGCATTACCCGGCGATAGACGTACTTTCGAGCATCAGCAGGGTGATGAACGACATCGTGAACCCAGAGCACAGGAAGGCGGCAATGCGCCTCCGTTCCGTGCTCTCCACGTACAAGAAGGCATACGATCTGATAAGCATCGGCGCGTATAAAAAGGGCAGCGACCCTGCCGTGGACCACGCGATCGAGGTAATCGACAGGGTGAACGCGTTCCTGAAGCAGGACATATCGGAAGGGGTTGGCTATGACAACAGCCTGCAGGCGCTATTCGCCCTCCCGGCATAGAGGCGCATGAAAAAGTTCACTTTCACGCTCGAGCCGCTATTCAACTACAGGCAGAGGTTAGAGGACCTTTGCCGGAAGGGGTTCGAGGAGGCCCTCGGCCTTCTTAAGGAAGAGGAGAAGAAGATAGAGCGCCTTAAGGATCTCTACAGGCAATCAAGCGCCGAGATAGACGCGCTTAAGGAAAAGGGCGAAGCCACAGGCGAGCTCGACCTTCATTATGCCTATGTCGACGGGCTTAAAAAGCACATAGCCGACCAGGAGAGGATATTGAGGGAAGTCAATCTGCTCGCCGAGAGGAAAAGGGGCGAGCTGGTCGAGGCTTCCAAAAACAGGAAGGTGATAGAGGCCTTCAAGGAAAGGTCCCTGGAATCGTACAATAAAGAGGCCAGGAGGAAAGAGCAGAACGAGTCTGACGAGCTCGTGACATTGCGGTACGGGAGGAACGGCGATGAAAAATAGGATGCTTGTGCCGATGCTCGCCGGGGCGCTAACGGCCTCTGCCCTCATCTTCGGATGGTACGGGGTCATCGCTTCGCCGGTGCTCGCGAGCCAGCCCGCGGAGAGCAGGCCTCCCGGGCAGCCTGAGCCTTTTGTCACCGAGCCCGAGAGGTCGCTTATAGCGGCGATAAACAGGAGGGAGAAGGAGCTCGATGCGCGCGAGGAAGCCCTCAGGGCGAAGGAGGCCAGGCTCGAGTCGATAAAGGCCGACATAGATGCGCGGACAACGGAGCTCAGGAAAGTCCACCAGGACATCGAGTCGATGGTCAGGAGGATAAACGAGGCTCGCGAGGAAAGGATAAGGCGTATCGTAAAGATATATGAGACGATGAACCCCGAGGAGGCCGCGCCGAGGCTCGAGGGGCTCGATAAGGAAATGGCCGTGATGATCCTTTCCTCGATGAGCGAGAAGAAGGCTGCGAAGCTCCTGGAATTCGTAAACGTGGACAAAGCTGTGGAATTGAGCAGGATGTTCAGGTCCAAAAAATAAAATACGTCTATTAAAAAGGGCGGCCATCAAGGCCGCCCTTTTTTTTTGCGCTTGGCTTACGGGCTTGGCGGAAAAAAATACTGCAGGAAAAAGCTGCCCGCGTGTTGGGAAAAAGATTCCTATCCCGGATAAACTCCCCTGCTCCTTCCAGTCTCGATCCTTCTATTTATACGGGAAACCGGCACATTTGAACATCTATTCTGTTTGGCACGGCGGTTGCTAATATACAGACCCGAAAGGGATAGCAAGTGAACATACCGTTTCTTTCGATATTTGGACCGGTAGTACCAGAGCCGGGCATGGAGATGGCAACCGGTGTAAAGGCTGCTTCCGCTGAAGGAGAATTCATGCTCCTTATGGAAGCATACCGTAACGGGATGGTGTTTGCGGATAACGGGCGCGCTGATTCCGGAGACGGGCATGCCGATGCCGCGGATTCTCAGGACACCGTCATGGCCGGGCCCCGCGGAACAGAAAAGCAGGCCTATAACTTGTCCGGGTCTGTCCTCACGGACGTAGCCCATGTACTGCCCGATATGTATGAGCCTGTCGCAGAGACGGTGAAAAACGATCCATTTCTCCCTCTGCCCTCGGATGATGAAGGCGCTCCGGAACATTCGGTGGACGAAGGCTTAAAAACAGGCGCGGAAGCGCCGAAATCGGTTAGCACGGCGAAACTGGAAGATATGGCCGCTCCGGTATCCCGCGATACGGTACATGGTGAAAATGAGGAGCTTCCGGCTGGTGACGCTTTAAAAGCGAATGAAACAATAGCAACTGAACCTGCCGTAATGCCTGTGCAGCCGGTTGAAAATATCATTGCTCCAGGTTCCAATGTGCCTGTTTCCGGCGCGGATGCCGGTCGTGAGAGGGCCGATGCCATAAATGGAAATGCCAGACCGGCAGAACCTTTCGAAAAAGCTACTGACCTTGAGAATAAGGAGTCAATCCCGGCAGTCCGCGATGAAAGCAGGATACCGGCAGACGGAGCCGCGTCTAAAATGGCTCCAAGCTCCGAGCCAGCCGCAGGCTCCGGTACAGGTGAAAGGGTTCAGGCGGCACAGCCTAAGACGCCTTTGACTGAAACCCCGGTTACAGGGATCGGCCTGGACAAGGCTGGACTCAAGACCGTGCAGGATGCGGAACTGTCCGTAAATGCGGAAGTATCCGGGAAGGAAATTTTTGATAAAGAGCCGGTCACGGAAGATTACGCTTCCAGGCCTGAGCTCAAAACTGGAAATTCAAATCCGGGCACAGAACCTGCCCTGGTCCGCTCTCCCGGAAACGGCGCGGTTGCAATTAAAAGTGAAATCCAAGGGAATTTCGCCGCAGATGCCGTATCACCTGAAACGCCTAAGGCATACAACGATAATGTCTATGATGACGCTAGCGCTCAGGAAGGCGCTGATCCGGCTCAGGCCGAAGGCGCCCAGGAGTTTTCATTGAAGGATGCCGGCGAGACCGGCTTAAGCTTCGAATTCTCGCATGGCGAGGCCGACGGTGAGCACGAGGCGTTGTCTCAGCCCGAAAGGACTGCTGCTGCGGCACTTCCAGGGACCACCTTCAGGAACCTTGTCGATTCCGCTTCAGCGGCTTACAAACCTGAGCCTCCGGCATACGCGGCTGACATGGAGAAACAGCTTGATGAGGCGGTCCGCATCTCGGTCCGGAACGGCGGGGGCGAGGTCAGGATGAAACTCAACCCTGAAAACCTCGGCGAGCTCTCGATAAAGCTCAACCTCAGCAATGGCGCCGTAACGGCCGAGATAACAGCCGAGAGCCATGAGGCCAAGGCGCTCCTGGAGGCAAACTCCTCTATGCTCAAGGACTCGCTGGCGCAGCAGGGGCTTACGCTACGCGAGTGCGTGATAAACGTAAACTCCAGGACGGAAACGGGCCTGCAGGAGCGGAAGGAAGGCCTTTTTGAGGAGCGCCGGGAGGAGGCTCACGGGAGCGGCAACGACGGGAAGAGCGGACGGAAGAGCGGTTATAACGGGAGCAGCCAGAGAAAGAATCAACCCGCTTACGGCGGCATAGACCTTTTTGCCTGAGAGGTGAAAGAGAATGGTTTCGAGCGTTGGAGTATATGGTTCAACAACAGGACTCAACAGGACAGGGGCCCAGGAGGCTATGGGCAAGGACGCGTTCCTGAAGCTCCTTGTCACACAGCTCCAGAACCAGGACCCGCTTAACCCGACGGATAATACCGAGTTCGTTGCCCAGCTTGCGCAGTTCAGCTCGCTCGAAGGCATACAGAACCTCAATTCCACGATGACCGGCATGGCCGGGAGCCTCGGGAGCCTGAGCGATATGGGCTCCGCAGGGCTCATCGGCAGGATGGTAAAGGCGGAGGCCGAGGGGTTCGAACACGCTGCCGGGCAGGAGCACGGCATTGGCTTCGAGCTGGGCTCAGCGTCAAATTCGACGCAGCTTACGATAAGCAATGAATACGGCCTTGCGGTAAGGAGCATCGACCTCGGGCCCCTGCCTGCAGGCGAACACGAGATAGTCTGGGACGGCACCGACGGCAGCGGCTCTCCGCTTCCCACCGGCAAGTATGCCTTTTCCGTTAACGCCAAGGGCTCCAACGGCTCTGCAATCGGGGCCGCGAAATATCTCCTCGGCTTCGTTACCGGCGTAAACCTTGCAGACGCAGGCGGCGCAAGCCTTTACGTGAACGGTACACCCGTCAAAAAGGAAAGCATAAAAGAGATTTATTAGGAATTGAGAGGCTCCAAAAGGAGCGCAAAAAAACTTCACGGATACCAAAAGGAGGATGGGAATATGCAGTCAGCTCTCTATACCGGAATAAGCGGCCTTAACGCGAACATGTCGAACCTCTCCGTAATCGGCAACAACATCTCTAACGTGAACACGGTGGGCTTCAAAGGAAGCAGGGTTACGTTCGGCGACGTACTCAGCCAGACCCTCTCCGGGGGCGGCGGCACCAACCAGATAGGCCTCGGAGTCGTCATGAGCAGCATCCAGAAGGTCTTTACCCAGGGCGCATTCGAGAGCACCGGGAACGCGCTCGACCTCGCCATAAGCGGCAACGGGTTCTACATGGTGAACGACCCCGTGCTGGATACAAGATACTACACCAGGGCAGGCCAGTTCTCTACCGACAAGGAGGGCTTCATCGTGAACCCCGAGGGCATGCGCCTCCAGGGCTACATGGCCGACGCCGCCGGCACATTCCAGAACGCGATATCGGACATACAGCTTGCGACCAGGGTAATAACCCCGAGCGCTACTACGAGCGCGCTCCTAAACGCGAACCTCGACTCGAACGCGCCGATAACCGGCTTCGTATTCACTACCGGCGTAAACGACGAGATCACCTTCGACATAGGAGGCACCGCCTATACACGGAGCCTTGTTACCGACGGCGGCCTGATATCCGGCACTGCCGCGACTGCAGACCAGGTAAACGCCGCGATAAGGGCCGTCCTCCAGGGCGCTGCTAGCGGCAACACCTATACCGTCTCCTACGACGACCAGACCGGCATGTTCAGCATAGCTAACGACGCGGGCAATACCGGCACCCTCGATTTCGACATGGTCTCATCGAGCGCGGCCTCGCTCCTCGGATTTACTTCCAACCCCGGTGCGCCTCTTGCAGCCGACGGGTCGAGCTATACCTCCGACCAGGCTGGCGGGGCCTTCGACCTCGCGAACGCCGGGAACACCTCCAACTTTTCCGTTCCGCTCACGGTCTACGATTCCCTCGGCAACGACCATACCGTTACCATGTTTTTCAGGAAGGAGTCGCTCGGGAGCACCGGCAACACCTGGGAGTGGTTTGCGGTGGTAGACGGGAGCGAGTCTCTGACCGGCGAGACCGAGATCCAGGCCCAGGGCAGGGTCACCTTCGATTCGAGCGGCGCGTTGCACTCCGAGGACCCCATTGATTATACCCATTACTCAGTCAGCAATCCCGGGGGCACGCCCGCGACCGGGTTCGACTTCACCGGAGGGGCAGGCAGCGGACAGACCATCGGGTTCGATTTCGGCGCCAGCATAACCGAGGGCGGGACCGGCACGAACGGGACCACCCAGTACGCTACCGCATCAGGAGTATCCAGGCTCATCCAGGACGGCTATTCCTCGGGCACGCTCCAGAGGATAGCCATAAACCAGGACGGCATCATACAGGGCATATTCACGAACGGCAGGGCCCTTAACCTCGCTCAGGTGCTCCTCGCCGATTTCCCGAGCCCCACGTCCCTTTCGAGCGCCGGTATGAACCTGTACTCCGAGACCTTCGACTCGGGCCAGCCCCTTATTGGCACGCCCGGAACCTCGGGGATGGGGCTTGTCCAATCCGAGACCCTTGAGCTATCCAACGTCGACCTCGCAAGGGAGTTCGTGAACATGATAACCGCCCAGCGCGGCTTCCAGGCTAACTCCAAGATAATAACGACGACCGATGAGCTCCTTATGGAACTCGTAAACCTCAAGCGTTAGGCCTGGCCTTGAAGACGGGGCGGCGGCTCAGGCCGCCGCCCCCTTTTTTTTTTATTCCATTCCACGACCGCACCCAGTCATTTTTATGACGCTCTTCCATACAACCGTTTGACCTTGTCTTCTGCCGTGCCTCCATCCCCTCCACTGGAGCCAGCTTTTTCCTGAGGTATTCTGCATACTTGCTTCTTTTAAGGCACCGGCCTGGCTCTGGCACAGGTATTGCAAAACAACCCTGGCATTCACCTATATGCCATGGCCCGATCCGGGCGCTGGAACTGAAGGAGGCAAGTATGGCGGCGGAAGTCGACAAGAAAGAAGAGGCAGCTCCCAAAAAAAAGGGGAACGGCCTCGTCATTGGCATAGTCGCGGTGGTGCTCCTTGCGGGCGTGGCCGGGGCGTACCTGGTCCTCTCAGGCTCGAAGGGAGGGGAAGACAGCGCAAAACATGCTGTCGAGACCCAGGCGCCTGAACCGGCCAAGGGTACGATATTCGCCCTGGAGCCTTTCATCGTAAACCTGCAGGACAACTCGGGCACGAGATACCTTAAGCTCACGGTAAATCTAGAGCTTCCGCCGGGCGCGATGCTCAACGAACTCAGCAACCAGTCGACCCAGATACGGGACTCCCTCATCATACTCTTGAGCAGCAAGAGCTACTCGGACATAGGCACCGTCGAGGGCAAATACAGGATGCGCGACGAGATAGTGGCGAGGGTAAACCAGTACCTGACCCAAAGCAAGGTGAATACCGCCTATTTCACCGAGTTCGTAATCCAGTAGGGGACACCGGGATGGCAGAGCAGATACTCACACAAGTCGAGGTAGACGCCCTCTTAAGGGGGCTCTCGAACGGCGATATACAAACCGAGCAGGAAAAGCAAGAAGGCTCCGATAACGGCGAGGTCAGGCCGTACGATTTCGCCAACCAGGAGAAGGTGGTCAGGGGCAAGCTCCCCACCTTGGAGATGATAAACGAGAAGTTCAGCAGGTCATTGAGGAGCTCGGTCTTCAACCTCATGAGGAAGTCTGTAGACGTAAACCCCGAGGCCATGAGGACCGCCAAATACGAGGACTTCCTCCGTAACCTCCAGGTCCCCTCGAGCCTCAATGTCTTCCAGTTCGTTCCGTTCAGGGGGCAGGGGGTCCTCGCCATTGATCCGAGCCTGGTGTTCCTCATAGTGGACAGCTACTTCGGCGGGGACGGCAGGTTTCACACGAGGATAGAGGGCCGGGATTTCACGAATGTCGAGCAGGCGGTCGTTAAAAAAGTCGTGGACATCATATTCCACGAGATGACCTCGGTCTGGAAGGCGGTCCATCCCGTGGATTTCAAGTACGTGAGATCGGAGATGAACCCGCAGTTTGTGAATATAGTGGGCGCCTCCGAGCACGTCATACTCTCGGTCTTCAGGATGGAGATCGAGTCCAATACGGGCAATTTCACGATGTGCCTGCCCTATAACACGATAGAGCCTATAAAGGACAAGCTCATCGGGACACAGAGGATAGACACCTCCGAGGTCGACGCGCGGTGGTTCGACAACCTCCGGGAGCAGTTCGGGTACGTGCCGCTGACGGTCTCGGGGGAGATGGGGCAGGCGGAGATAAGCCTCTCGGACCTCCTTAGCCTCAGGGCCGGGGACGTCATACAGCTCAACAGGAAGGTAAAGGACCTGCTGGAGGTCGAGGTGGAAGGCATGACCAAGCTCCTGGCAAGGCCCGGGGTCATGGACAACAACTATGCTCTCAAGGTTGTGGACGTAGCAAAAGGAGAAAGGGGTTAGCGATGAAAGAGAACGAAGAAGGTACCCAGTCCGGTTCGCTGAATGACGAATGGGGCGCGGCCTTCGAGGAGACCAGGCAGGCCCAGTCTACGGCGAAAAAGGACGAGGTCGAGGCAAGGCCTGCGAGCTTCTCGAACCTTAAGCCCGAAAATTCCGGCGCAGTGACCAACATCGACATGCTCCTCGACATACCGCTTACGGTATCCGTCGAGATAGGGAGGACCAGGCTCCTGGTAAAGGACCTCCTTCAGCTCGGCCAGGGGGCGGTCATAGAGCTCGAGAAGCTCGCCGGTGAGCCGATGGAAATACTCGTGAACGGCAGGCTTATCGCCCGCGGCGAGGCCGTCGTAGTAAACGAGAAGTTCGGGGTGAAGCTCACGGACATCGTAAGCCCGAGCGAGAGGATAAGCAGGCTGAAATGAACGATTCGTACATGTATCTCCTCGTAAAATCCATACTGACGCTTTTTTTCCTCCTGGGACTTTTCGGCGCCGCCATGTACGCCCTCAAGCGTTTCGCGCGCTCCGAGTCCGGGTCCTCTTCAAGGGCGGCGGTGAAGCCAGTAAAGGTCATCGCATCCGCCTTTCTCGGCCCCAAGAGGAACATAGCGATAGTCGAGGTCGCGGGGGAGATGCTGGTTCTGGGGCTTACGCCCACCACCATAACGTTCCTTTCCAAAATAGAGGGAAAGGACGCGCTTGAGGACCTCCGTAGGCTCAAGGACGGGAAACAGAGGTCGCTCTTTGGGATCCTGCAGGGGGGCATATGACGGCCAGGGTCCTTAAAAAAACATTTTCTATTGCATCGATGGCCGCGTTGGCCATTCTGGCGCCGGGCGCTTCATTTGCTGCCGACGCTCTCGGGCTGCCGAATGTCAATCTTTCGATAGGCGGGGAGAACTCCCCTCAGGGCCTGAGCACCGCCATCCAGATAGTCCTTCTCCTTACGGTCCTTACGGTCGCGCCGGCCATATTATTGATGATGACCTCGTTTACGAGGCTTGTGATCGTGTTTTCGCTTTTGAGACAGGCCCTCGGCGTCCAGCAGGCCCCTCCCAACCAGGTCGTTGTGGGGCTCGCGCTCTTCCTTACTTTTTTCATAATGTCCCCGGCGTTCATGAAGATAAACGAAAACGCGCTCAGGCCGTACATGCAGGGGTCCATATCGCAGGAGGCCGCCTTCACGGGCGCAATCGAGCCGCTGCGCGAGTTCATGCTCAAGAACACCAGGGAAAAGGACATGGAGCTTTTCCTGAGGCTCTCGAAATCCGAAGCTCCTCGCACGAAGGACGATATCCCGACGCTCGCGCTCATACCGGCGTTTGTCACAAGCGAATTGAAGACCGCGTTCCAGATAGGGTTCCTCATCTATCTGCCGTTCCTCGCGATAGACATGATAGTGGCGAGCGTCCTCATGTCCATGGGCATGATGATGCTCCCTCCGGTAATGGTATCCATGCCTTTCAAACTCATGCTCTTCGTGCTTGTCGACGGGTGGTACCTGCTCGTCGGCTCGCTCGTCCAGAGCTTCGGATAGGGGAAGAGAGTGACGCCTGAATTCGTAACCGGCATCGGCAGGGAGACGATAACCATGATACTCCTCATATCCGGCCCGGTCCTCTTCGCCGGGATGGCGGTGGGTCTCGTCATAAGCATCTTCCAGGCGGTAACGCAGATACAGGAGATGACGCTCTCGTTCGTGCCCAAGATAATAACCGTCCTCCTCGTGCTCCTTGCGCTCTCGCCCTGGATGATGGAGGTTATGGTGAAGTACACGAGTCAGATATTCACTAACATACCCAATTACATAAGGTAGATGGAATTCGCAAACTACATAGCAGCCAATTATTCGACCTTTCTTTTCGTCCTGGTTAGGACCGGCTCGATACTGCTTGCCGCCCCGATATTCGGGGCTTTGAACGTGCCCATGCAGGTGAAGCTCGGGCTTACGCTCATGGTGGCGCTTCTATTGACGCCCCTTACTCCCCAGGTCCCGATGCCTGCGACGCTCGTCGGCCTGACCATCGCCATAGCCGGAGAGATCCTCATAGGCGCGGCCATAGGTCTCGCGATAAGGTTCGTGCTCGCCGGCATCGAGTTTGCGGGGCAGGTAGCCGGCTTCCAGATGGGCATAGGCATGGCGAGCGCCTACGACCCGATGAACAGCTCCCAGGTGACGGTACTCGGGAAATTCCTGAGCATTTTGACGCTCCTTATCTTCCTTTCGGTAAACGGCCACCTCATGGTCCTTATGGTCCTCCAGAAGAGCTTCGATTCGATTCCGCCCTTCAGCTTCACTCTTTCGGCGGGGCTCATGGAGAGTTTCGTGGCTTTCTCAAGGGAGATATTCATCCTGGCCTTCAAGTTTTCGGCCCCTGTGGTCGCAATGCTGATATTCGTGAACGTCTCGCTCGGCATAATGGCGAGGACGGTGCCGCAGATTAACATGTTCGTCATAGGGTTCGCCCTGACGATAATATCCGGTTTCCTTGTGATAAGCATGTCCCTCCCGGTATTCGGGACCGCAGTTCAAGCGGCCTTCGACCGGATGTGGACCGGCGTATTTAACCTCATGAGAGCGATGTGATGGCGGACGACGACAAGGACCAGGAACGGACAGAACAACCTACATCCAGAAGGCGCGAGCAGGCCCGCCAGGAGGGAAGCTTTGCGACCTCCCGCGAGGTCAGCACCCTATTCATGATAACCGCCGGGATAGTCGTCCTTTATTTTTCATCGGCCTGGATGTATTCGGGCATGTCCGAGGTCATGAGAAAGTATTTCGGCCTTTTCAGGGGCGAGCTGACCATTAAGGACGTGCATACGATTTTCCAGGACCTCTCCTGGAGATACTTCGTCATCATCGCCCCGGCGCTCGCAATACCCCTCTTCGGAGCAATATCGTACGTGCTCCAGAACGGCTTCAATCTTTCGACGAAGCCTCTTGAGCCTGATTTCAAGAAGATAAACCCGATAGCAGGGCTCGGAAAACTCATCTCGATGAACTCGCTTGCCGAGCTGGTGAAATCGGTCCTCAAGGTGTCGGTCCTCACGTATGTCGTTTACGTAAGCGTCAAGGCGGAATGGGAAAACCTGCCCTTCCTCATAGACGTGGACTCGGCCGCCTCGGTCCTGTACGTCGGGCAGGTCACATTCAGGATAATGCTCAGGACCGTCTGGGTTATAGCCGCCATAGCCGTGATCGACTACGCCTTCCAGAGGTGGAATTTCGAGAAGGGCCTCAGGATGACGAAGCAGCAGATAAAAGAGGAGCACAAGGAGTCCGAGGGCGATCCCATCGTGAAGGCCCGGATAAAGTCCATGCAGAGGGACATGTCCAGGAAGAGGATGATGCAGGACGTGCCCAAGGCCGACGTCGTGGTCACTAACCCCACGCACATCGCGGTCGCACTGAAGTACGACAGGTCGAAATCGAACGCCCCGATAGTGGTCGCCAAGGGCGCGGGCCTCATAGCTGAAAAGATAAAGGAAATAGCGCGGAAGCACGGGGTTCCGGTGCTCGAGAACAAGCCCCTGGCAAGGGGCCTTTACAAGGCAGTCAAGATAGGGGCCGAGGTGCCGGTCAACATGTACAAGGCCGTGGCCGAGGTCCTGGCTTACGTATACAGGCTCAAGGGAAAAAGAGGGAGATAGGGCGTAATGGCTGGATTGAGGGACATGGTTTCCTGGAAGAAGGGTTCGGATCTGATGCTGCCGGCAGGCATCGTGGCGGTCATCTTCATAATGATACTGCCGGTCCCGCCGCTCGCGCTGGACCTCCTCCTTACGTTCAACGTGACCGCCGCCATAATCATCCTGCTCGTGGCAGTCTACGTCAAGAAGCCGCTTGATTTCTCGACGTTCCCTATACTCCTTCTGGTCACGACCCTTTTCAGGCTCGCCCTGAACGTGGCGTCAACGAGGCTCATACTCCTTCACGGGGCCGAGGGCCCGTCAGCGGCCGGCCAGGTGATAATGTCCTTCGGGAATTTCGTGGTCGGCGGAAACTACGCCGTCGGCTTCATAGTATTCTCGATCCTCGTCATCATAAACTTCGTCGTTATAACGAAAGGCGCCGGGCGCATAGCCGAGGTCGCCGCCAGGTTCACCCTGGAGACGCCATGCCGGGCAAGCAGATGGCCATCGACGCGGACCTGAACGCCGGACTCATAGGCGACGAGGAGGCGAGGAGGCGGAGGAAAGAGGTCTCCCAGGAGTCGGATTTCTACGGGGCCATGGACGGCGCAAGCA